>NZ_PJJK01000114.1:0-124306 GCF_002929785.1 Cryobacterium sp. Y62
CATTATGGTTATCAACAGCCAGCATTGGCAGCGTAGGAGAAACCACTAATTCCGCTGTCCGAAATACCCGCGGCAGGTCAATCCTCGAGTTAGACACCGAGCTCGGCCAAAACATGACGCGTATTAGTGACCTCGTCGCAGCGATCCCTGCAGCCGAACTGCTGGAAAAAACCGGTATCGGTCCCGTCACCGCAGCCAGAACACTCGTCGCGTGGTCCCACCCGGGCCGGGTCAAGAGCGAAGCCGCTTTCGCCGCGATCGCCGGCGTGAATCCAATTCCCGCATCATCAGGCAACACCACACGGCATCGACTAAACCGTGGCGGAGACCGCCAACTCAACCGTGCCTTGAACATCATCGCAATGGTCCGAATGGTCCACGACCCGNTCAAACGCTACCTGGCCAGAAGCATCTACCGGCACCTCAACACCGCGTCAGCCACAAAATTGGGGGTTGACGAGATATAGAAGCTTCATAGGAGCGTCAAACTCCGCATTCCCTCGTTCGTGAAGCTCCAGAAGAGCATCGTCAAACACCGCACCGCGATCCTGGCGTCCATCGAGCACGGCCTCTCCACCGGACGAGTCGAATCCATGAACACCAAGATCCGCCTCATGACCCGCATCGCCTTCGGCTTCACATCACCCGACGCCCTCATCGCCCTCGCCACGCTCAGCCTCGACGGCCACAAACCCGTGCCCCCCGGCCGGAACTAACCCACGGAAGAGTCAGGAGAGCCCGTAAAGTGGGCATAATTAACAACCCAGACCAAACCGAAACCGCATGAATTCGCGAAACCGGAAACCAGCTCAATCGTCCATGTCAGGACCCCTGGAGCCGGCCTGGGCAACAGATCCTGGACCATGAGATGAATCGCTTCGTCCCTTCTTGAAAAGATGGAGACTACAGCTTGCAATTGGTGCAATTTTGCCGCCCCGGTGCATATCTTGGCGGCTTCCTAGAGGACAGGCTTGCTGAACGCTTAAGCATTGATATTCAGTTTATTCCTGATCATAAGAGGGACCAGAAGGCAATGTGTGATAACTCGATATTATCCCATTCATGTATAATGATTCAGCGCGAGTAAGTTTGTAGTTTTCCCGGACACCGAAGTTGATCATTGAGACAAAGTCGGCCAGTTCATAGCGAAGGCCATCGCCGTCGAACCGTATATTGAACGATTCGTTGTCACGGGGATTTTCCCTCCGAACCTCGTAGTGCTTGGTTAGCCACCAAGGCGCGGGCGCATAGATGTATCCAGTCGTTCCGCTTACGGTGAGACTACCTTCTGCTTTGACCCCGAGCCCCACAGTTGCGGTCGCCATGGCCTCCGCATACCGTATCCGGATTTTAGTGAACACATCGACGTCGCTGTCGGGGTCCATGAGCGAGTCATACGACACAGTTACAGGGTTGGTGCCGAGGAGCTTCGTGATAGCGAGCAGCGGGTAGCTTGCAAGTTCCGTTACGCTGCCGCCAGCCTGGGCCTTTTCAAGTTCCCTGCCTCCTTGCCCAACGAGCTTGGTGAAGGTCGCTTCAACGTTTTTAATCGTACCGATCTTTCCGCTGCGCGCCATCGACACAAGATGCATGAATCCTGGAGAGTAGGCCGTCTTCACCGCTTCCATCAGGAGAAGATTGCGCTCCCGAGCGATGTCGTAAAGATCGCTCGCCTGCGCACTTTCCAAAGTCATGGGTTTTTCGCAGAGGACGTGGCGACCCCGTAAGAGCGCTTGACGGGCCTGTTCATAATGAGCGAGGTGCGGGCTCGCGATATAGACGGCGTCAACGCGATTCAGGAACGATTCATAGTTCGACTCGGCAAACCCCAACGTGTGTTCAAAGGCGAACGTACTGGCCGACGCAGAGCTCGGGGTGAAAACACCTTCGACGTTCACACCACTCACGTACTTGGATTCCGCGACAAATCGAGTCGCAATACGTCCCGCGCCGACGATGCCAAGTTTCAGTATCTCCACGGCGGATGACCGAAGTTCAGTGCTCGAAATGCCGGGTGTTCGGTCCAAATAGATGACTTCGCAGTAGTCGCTCAAGTAGTCGAATTTTCCCGCCCAATCGGAACCGATTGCGAAGACGGAGATGTTGTATTTCTGTGCGTCAGTTACCTTCTGACCTTCGTATTCTTCGATGATGATTTCATCGGCGAGTCCACTTTTTCGAACGCCTTCAATGCGGCGAGCAAGCGACTCATGAACATTGAGCTTGCCACGTCCGCTATCGTAACTGTCTGTCGTGACGCCAACGGTCAAATGGTCTCCCAGAGCGCGCGCACGCTCCAATAGTCGTCGGTGGCCGGGGTGAAACAAGTCGAAAGTTCCGTAGGTAATTACCCGTTTTCGGCTCATTCCGTCAGCCCTTTCGTTCCGCAGTGTGCAGTGTGAGATTGCTACGATGAGCAAGTTCGTCGAGAAGTCTGTTCGCCGATGAATGATGCGAGACCAGACCGAAATACTTGCGGGCGTGGTCTCTCTTGGCTTGGTTGGAAGGGACTCCGTCTACGACTTCTCTCGCGAATGCATCAAAGTCCGCGGGAACTAGCAGGTTCGGCCCTGGCAGATGAGCCATCGTATCCGCTGGTTCAAGCCCGCGTCCCTGCATGTAAGCTTCAAGGTCGGGCATGAAAAAGCCTATGGGGCGGTCCAGATACAGGTAATCCGTCCATATTGAGCTGTAGTCGGTCAGGATTCCGCCGCTCGCTCCCAATAAATGGTAAAGAGTCGTTCCCGCTCGGCGAATTTGGTCATCGTCAAGAACGATGGCAGACGGTATCGCGCGTCCGCTTGAGTCAAGCGGATGAGGTTTCACGACTGTTTGAATCCCGTGAAGCCGAAGAACTCTTACGAATCTCGTGAAGTCCCTATTGAGGGCTTCATCGATGTTTAAACCGTGTGTGTCTGACCAAGACCCATTCTTTCCCTCCCCAGCCGCCTCACGATAGGTAGGCATCCACACTATGAATTTTTCATTCGGGTCGATGCCTAATGCGATTAGGACGGGGTCGGTGACTGGCCGGTTCAACTGCTCCAAACGGGGATATCCTGTTAGAAGAACATTTTCAGAAGGAACCTTGAAAAACCTGGCACGGTATTCGCCGAAAACGGAACTCCCGGAAACCAGAAAAGTTGACCGTATTACAGCGCCAGCGTTGGCTTTCGGTCCGTCACCGTGCCAAAGGTTCACCATGGTCTTTCTAGACGATGGCCGGGGGCAAAAATAGAGACCGTGAGTAAAGAAGACGACTTCGGCCGTACAGAAAGCCAATATCCCCCGCAATGATGCCTTGCGCAAGAACGTGAAGTTGGGAGCGTGAGCGGGGAGGCCGAGGGCCGCAAGCCGCGTTGTGTCAGGCGGATCGAGCCAGACGATTTGGTATGGATACCTCTCGTTAAGCGCGCGGGCTACCTCGATGACGTTGCCTTCATCGGCCGGCCACCCGTGAATAACAACATGTCTGCGTTGAGGTAAAACCCAGAGTCCGAGCTGAACGCCAAGAGCAACGATAGTCTTTATAATTTTTTTCACTCTGTCCTGTTTTCGCGTCGAATCCTTGTGGCTAATTTGGCGTGTCCGAGAATATCTGCATAGTCGGTTTCGAGACGTAGACCGATGGGAGTCATAGAAAATTTGTCACGGGCCAGAGCCAAAGCGTTTAGTCCCATGCGTTCGCGTCGCGGCTTATCGCTGACTAACGTTCGGACAGCATCAGTGAGCGCCGACTGAGAGTGGTCCACAACGATGCCGGCTCCTGCGGCCACAATACTTGGTGCCAAGCCGCATGAATGCGTAACAATAACAGGGAGACCGATGGACATCGCCTCCAAGACAGACATTGGAAAAGGCTCGTCTACGGATGGCAGCACGTAGATAGACGAATGTCGCATGCGGGCTATTGTCATTTCAGACGAGATTGCACCCTCCCACGTAATCTTTCCGAAGGCGCCGTCGATTTCTGCGGCTAGGCCTCCGGCGGCCCCCTCATCGGGACCTACTAGAGCAAAGGTGGCGATGTGACCTTCGTCCAAAAGTGTTCTTGCGGCGGCGACGAAGACCTTGGGACGCTTTCTATCTTGCAAGCGCGCCAGGAAGAGCACTTCAAGGTTCGGTCGCACGGTTTCGATCACCAGTTCAGACCTGGGAACCCCGTTGGCGAGGGCTAACAGAGATACTCGACCGCGACCAACTACAGTTAGGTCGTTCTTCTCTTTAGGGGTGAGGTAAAAGATTGCTCCGGCCCTTTGCAGAACTCGTCGAGTCAGTAATGCGTCGAGAAGTCCGGCTAAGGTTTTGGATGAATAATCGATCATTCCGTGGGATTGAATCACAAGTGGAACCCGTCTGAGCAGTGCGATCGCTGCGGCAGGAAGTGTAATCAGATCTCGAGCCATGTGAACATGGATCAGATCAAATCTCCTAACATTGCAAAAGACGTGGAACGACAGAGACAGGGAAATTAATCCGGCAAAACCGGAATTCGGAATCATTCTCCAAACGCGAAACAGCCGAACGGGAACACCGTCGATTTCGGTCGGGAGCGTGGCATAACCCCGGGTGCCACCGAATATGGTCACTTGATGGCCACGCCGAATTAGCTCCTTCGCCTGATTAACTGCCACTCGCACCGGCCCACCGTATTCGGCATCAGGGGAGATGAGCGTCACTATCTGTACAATTTTCATAAGTTCCTATACAAAGCTCGTGACTGCGAGAACGCACAGCACTACGAAAACCGGATCCCTACCTGACGGGAAGGCGCGCCAGAAACAACCGTATTGGGGGCAACAATTCCCGAGACCACCGTAAGAGGAGATACTAAGGCGGATCTGCCAACGTGACTTCCCCCCAAGACTATGCAGCGACTCGCCAGCCATGCTCCCGTATCAACGTGAATCGGCTTTGTGATCAGGGCCATGTCGCGACGGTGCGCGTGACTGCCTGTCGTTAGAAGTGTCTCTTGAGAGATGACGACGTCGTGACCGACGAAAATGTGGTCCTGATTGTGAAACCAGACGCCCTCTCCGATCCATGACCGAGCACCGATGTGAAGCTTCCAGGGGAACTTGACCCGCGTTCGTGGACGAAAGATGACTCCATCACCGATCTCGGCACCGAATAGCCGAAGTACTCGTACGCGAATCTTTGAGCTTATTTGCCAAGCGTTTGTGACAAAAAGTAATTCGAATACGGCCCAGACATAGATAACGATTCTGGGTCGGTCCCAAGCGACGTGCTCCCCAGAAGCGCTAGCAAGGTCTATTACGGGAATCTCGCTAGGAGAAGTTTTGCGATCATTCCCCATCAAACATTCCTCCAAATTCGTAGACCTTGCGAACGCCGCGCTGATCAGACGGCCAAGATCTAGCTTCCAGTGTATACGGGGCTCTTGTTTGGGATTGGTTACTAGTCAGGTTCTCTGAGCGGGTTTTGCAGTTACCGGCGGTTTAAAAATATTTCCGGTCTTTTCCCTGCGACGATGGCGGCATGGTTAGGGCACCCACGCATGGCGAGTTGCTTCGCACGGTCGCCGACCTGATGAAAGAAAACGCTGGTGACCGGGCGGAGTTCAAAGCGACCGTCGATCGGCTGGAGAAGCGTGTTGATCGTCTGGAGAAGGAGAACGCTTCGTTGCGTTCCCGGCTGGATAAGAACTCAACGAACTCCTCGAAACTACCCAGCACGGACAGTTTCAGCAAACCCGCCAGCAAGGCCCGGTCCCTTCGCGAAGCGTCCGGTAAGCCGCAGGGGAAACAGACCGGCAGCGGTGGTGTTTCCTTACCAATGACGGCGACTCCGGACCGGGTTCTCCGTCACGAGCCCGCCACGTGCCGGGGCTGTGGGAGTTCCTTGGCTGGCGTGGCTGGGACCGTCGCTGCGCGGCGGCAAGTCGTTGACGTCCCGCCGATCCGGGCGGAAACGGTCGAACACCAACGGATCGAAAAACTGTGTCGGTGCGACATCGTCACCACCGGCGTGCTTCCCGCTGACGTGAAATGCGCGGTGTCCTACGGGCCGAGACTGCACGCAATCGGCGCCTACCTACTCAACGTGCACTATCTACCCGTCGCCCGTACCGCGGCCGTGTTCAAGGATCTGTTTCAGCTGCCCGTGTCCACCGGCTGGGTGTCCGCCCTGGGATCGAAAACCTCCGGACTGCTGGCCGAGACGGTCGACCTAATCAAGCAGGCCGTCGCTGCCAGTGCGGTGGCTCATGTTGACGAGACCGGCCTGCGCGTGGGTGGCGGCCTGGCCTGGGTGCACTGCGCGGGCACCACAACGCACACCGTGTTCCATGTCGATGCGAAGCGTGGTCTGGCCGGCACGTTGAATGGTGGGGTGCTGCAGTCGTTCACCGGGGTGATGTTTCACGACGGGTGGGAGCCCTACAAAACATTCACCGCCGCAACCCACGGTTTATGCAACGCCCACCACCTCCGTGAGTTGCAGAAAATCAGTGAAGACACTCCGGAACTGGGGTGGGCGAAACAGATGAGCGAATTCCTCGTCCGCACGCATCGACAGGTTCAAGCAGCCAAAGCCCGCGGAGACACCGGTCTGTCGACGGAGGCCCTCGACGCGGTTCGGCGCGGATATGCGAAGATCCTCGCAACCGGTGACATTCAGTCTCCCGCCCGGGTCCACCCAAAAACCGGGGGCCGCATCGCGCAAACCGAGCCGCGACGACTGCTCAACCGGTTGGGTCCACACCACGACGACGTGCTGCGCTTCGCCACAGACTTCACCGTCCCCTTCGACAACAACCAGGCCGAACGCGACATCAGAATGGTCAAGCTCCGCCAAAAAATCTCAGGCTGCTTACGCTCCACGACGGGCGTGGAATATTTCGTGAATGTTCGATCGGTGATGTCCACCGCGAGAAAACAAGCAGTGAACGAGTTCGAAGTCCTCCTCGACGCGTTCACCGGCACCAGCTGGATCCCCGCACGGCCCTGACCACAACCGCCATCCCCCCAGTCGAAACACGACCGGTCACGGAAACACTCGGCCATTCCCAAAAACCTGACTAGTTACTGGGATTGTCGCCGCTCGATTCCGCGAACTGTAGACTTATATGCGGTGCGCGTATTTTGCTGAATCAGCGGAAGCGAGTTCGTTGGATCACGGTTTGAGCGGCCGTGTCACACATATGGGGGATAATCGTGGTAGTGATAGCAAACATCGATCCATCAAACGCCGGTCGATATTTTGATCGTTCCTTTGATGAGAATATGTCTCACTAATAGCACTTATCGAATCCATGAGACATGATTTCATGAACGATGATCATCGAGGCGTTTGCGTGCTCGTTCTCGGGCTCAACTATCAGCCTGAACAGACGGGAATTGCCCCCTATACGAGCGCCTTGGCTGGTGGTCTTCAGGCACGCGGGATGCACGTCGAGGTCGTGTCCGCGCACCCCCACTACCCACAGTGGAAGATTCAACCTGGATTTGGCTCCTGGACCAAATGCGACACCGTCGATGGTGTCACGGTACGGCGGCTGCGGCACTATGTTCCGGCGCGGCCCAGTGGCGTGAAACGACTGCTCTCAGAGATTTCCTTCGGACTCCGGCTCGCCTTCTTGCGCTGGGGCGAGCCCGACGTCGTCGTAATGGTCTCGCCTGCGCTCTTCTCCACCGCCATCGCGACGCTGCGTATCCGCTTGAGGCGGCACAAGCCGGCTATCAATGTGTGGCTGCAAGACATCTACAGCTTGGGGATTAGCGAAACCGGCCTGGGCGGAAGTTTAGTCGCGCGCATTATTGCCTGGGTTGAGATGAAGACACTGAATGCAGCCTCTGGGGTTGTAGTCATCCACACGCGCTTCGCTGACTACGTAACTGACAAGCTCGGGGTTGACGCAGACCGCGTCGAGATCGTGCGCAACTGGACTCACCTGGACGCGGCGCCGCTGGCAAACCTGCCAGCCATCCGCAAAGTGCACGGCTGGGCTTCTGACGAGATCGTGGTGTTGCACGCCGGCAACATGGGCGTGAAGCAGGGGCTCGAGAACGTCGTGAACGCGGCTCGGCTCGCGGACGAACACCATCTGCCGCTTCGCTTTGTGCTGCTGGGCAACGGCAGTCAGCGCGACGAGCTGCGCACACTGGCTGCGGGCATTGAGCGCCTTGACTTCATTGACTCGCTCGACGACGCGGGATTTCAAGGCGCGCTCAGCGCAGCGGACATCTTGCTGGTGAACGAAAAGCCGGGGGTGTCTGAGATGGCCGTGCCGAGCAAGCTCACGTCGTACTTCAACGCGGGGCGGCCGGTGATTGCGGCGACTGACCTGACTGGCATCACGGCCGGAGAGATTGCCGCGTCGCACGCTGGGCTCATCGTTCAGGCGGGGGATGCGCAGGCGATGGTCGATGCGGCTATGAGCTTGGCTGCTGATCCCACGGCTGCCGCGAGACTGGGCACCAACGGGCTGCGCTACCGCCTCGAAGTGCTGGGCGAAGATGCGGCGATCGATCGGTACGCGGACTGGTTACGGCGTTTAGCTGCGCAGAGTTCACGCACCCGAGCGGTGAGGTAGCGGCGTTGCACAGTGGTGCGCGGTCGATAGGTTTGAAACTTCGGGACTGGCTGCCGCAACGCGCGCAGCTGAAATGTAGGGGGACTTCATGGCGAAACGCGCTTTTATTACCGGGATTACGGGCCAGGACGGCTCCTACCTTGCTGAGCTGCTGCTCGCCAAGGGGTACGAGGTACACGGGCTGATTCGTCGGGCATCCACTTTCAATACCTCGCGCATCGATCACCTCTATGTGGATCCGCACGACGAGGGCGCGAAACTGTTTCTGCACTACGGCGACCTGAGTGATGGGTCGCGGCTGGTCACGCTGCTCGCGCAGATTCAGCCCGACGAGGTTTACAACCTGGCGGCGCAGTCGCACGTGCGGGTTTCGTTCGACGAGCCCGAGCACACGGCCGACACCACCGGCATGGGCACCATCCGACTGCTCGAAGCGGTGCGTATGGCCGGCATTGCGTGCCGGTTCTACCAAGCATCATCGTCGGAGATGTTCGGCGCGACCCCGCCGCCGCAGAACGAGCTCACACCGTTTTACCCGCGCTCGCCCTACGGCGCCGCCAAGGTCTACAGCTACTGGATCACCAAGAACTATCGTGAGGCCTATGGCATGTTCGCCGTCAATGGCATTCTGTTCAACCACGAGTCGCCGCGGCGCGGGGAGACTTTCGTGACGCGCAAGATCACCCGAGCTGTCGCCGCGATCAAGGCCGGCACGCAGGACCACGTGTACCTGGGCAACCTAGACAGCATTCGGGACTGGGGCTACGCCGCCGAGTACGTGGAGGGCATGTGGCGCATGCTGCAGGTCGATGAGCCCGATGACTTTGTGCTCGCTACCGGCGGCAACTTTTCGGTGCGCGACTTCGTGGCCACCGCGTTCGAGCACGCGGGCCTGGACTGGGAGAAGCACGTGCGCTTCGACGAACGCTACCTGCGCCCCACCGAAGTGGACGCGCTGGTTGGCGACGCGTCGCACGCTTTCGATAAGTTGGGGTGGAAGGCCACCGTCGACACCGCAGAGCTGGCTCGCATCATGGTCGACGCTGACATCGCGGCGCTGGAGTATGCCGGTGGCAAGTGGATCGACCAGGTCAAGCTCGCCAGCTGGGGCACGCTCGAGCCCGTGGGCGTCGGCGCGTGAGTGCTGGCCTAGTTGACGACCGCGACCAGGTGCAGTTCACGCCGGGGCCGCTCGATCGCTCGGCCCGGTTCTACGTGGCCGGGCACCGGGGGCTCGTGGGGTCGGCTATTTGGCGGCGCCTGCAGGGCGAGGGGTTTACCGATCTGGTAGGGAAGACATCCGCTGAGCTAGATCTGAAGGATCGCGATGCGGTGTTCGCCTTCTTCGCAGCGACCAAGCCGCGATACGTGGTGTTGGCGGCGGCGAAGGTCGGCGGCATTCTGGCCAACAGTACCTTCCCCGTTGAGTTCCTCAGCGACAACCTGCGCATTCAGGTGAACGTGCTCGATGCCGCGCTCGAGCACGGGGTGGAGCGGCTGCTGTTTCTGGGGTCTTCGTGCATTTACCCCAAACTGGCGGCGCAGCCCATTACCGAGAATGCCCTGCTCACCGGCCATCTGGAGCCGACCAACGATGCCTATGCGATCGCGAAGATCGCGGGCATTCTGCAGATTCAGGCGGTGCGGCGCCAGCATGGGCTGGCCTGGATCTCGGCGATGCCGACGAACTTGTATGGGCCGGGGGACAACTTCTCACTCAAGGGATCGCATGTGTTGCCGGCGCTCATTCGTCGGTATGACGATGCCGCGGCCTCGGGTGCTGCGTCGGTGACCAACTGGGGCACCGGAACGCCTCGGCGGGAGTTTTTGCACGTGGATGACATGGCAGAGGCTTGCCTGCACCTCATGGAGCACTACGACGGGCCGCAGCAGGTCAACGTGGGTACCGGGCGCGATGTGACGATCGCGGAGATCGCTGCGGTCGTCGCGCGGGCGGTCGGGTTCACGGGGGAGACGCTGTGGGACGCGTCGAAGCCCGACGGAACTCCGCAGAAGCTGCTGGATGTGTCGAAGCTGGCTGGTGCCGGGTGGACGGCGCACATCGAGCTTGAAGACGGGCTGCGGTCGACGGCGGAGTGGTACCGGGAGAACGTCGGAGCGCTGCGAGAATAATCCCGGGTTTCGAGCGGTGGCTCGCGTTGGTCACAGTCAGCGCGTGGGCCCATTCCCGTTCGGGAATGGTGACGTTCACCCCGTTGTGAGTGACGTTGACCGTGTCGAGGCTCGCGGTCACTTCGACGAGCCTGCCGATCTCTCGTTTCGAGTGCTGGCCGGTTGAAAACAGCTGGCGTATCTTCGCCCAATCATCCGTATTGATCACCCTCCATAGTGACTGGGGCCCTGTCTCCAATCGCGATGTTGAGCATCAACGGATGGATCACGGCGATCGACGACGCGCGGTAGCTCACCGGGCAACGTGCGCCGCCAAGGGTGTTCGTCGATCAGCAACCTGCGCTTAGCGCCAGGGATCGTCGAACAGGTGGGCGTCTATGCGCTCGTACATGGCATCGAGGGGAGTGCTGAGCTGTTGGGTGAACCATTGGCGAATCCAAGCGAGGGGAGAGCGCATGCGGGTGCACTTTCTAGGCTGGCTACTGCATCGGGTTCAGGCGTGGCTCGGGCGGCAACGCACGACGAATTCCGTGGGGTAAGCGCGGGTTCGTGATGCGAACCTAGCCCAACCAGTGGCAATTTGCCAGGGTAATGAGAAATTCTCTGTTGTGCGATCGGGCGCGGGACAGCCGATCGTCGCGGGCGGCGGCATTCGTTTAGAAGGCGCCGTCTCTGGCGAGTACGGCTTTGGCGGTGCGCCAGAGAATGACGAGGTCGCCCATGAGTGACCAATTTTCGACGTAATAAAGGTCGAGGCGCACGGTTTCCTCCCAGGTGAGGTTGGAGCGGCCGCTGACTTGCCAGAGCCCGGTGATGCCGGGCTTGACCAGAAAGCGGCGGTGCACGTGCAACTCGTACTCGGTGATCTCGGTTTCGAGCGGTGGGCGGGGGCCCACGAGTGACATAGACCCTGTGAGTACGTTGAACAGCTGGGGCAGTTCGTCGAGGCTGTAGCGGCGCAGAAACCGGCCGGCGCGAGTGACGCGGGGGTCGTTTTTCATCTTGAACATCACCGAGTTACCGACGGCGCGGGGGGAGTCTTGCAGTGCGGCCAGGCGAGCCTCGGCATCTGCTACCATCGACCGAAACTTGAGCATCTGAAAGCGCTGGCCTTTGTGGCCCACGCGTTGCTGGCGAAACAGCACCGCACCCGTGCCGCTGAGCCGCACGGTGAGCGCGATGGCCGCCAGCACGGGGGAGAGCGCCACAATAAGCAGTGCTGAGCCGACGATGTCGAAGGCGCGTTTAGTGAAGTGGGTCTGGCCTTCGTAGCGGGGGGTCTCGACGTGAATGAGCGGCAGTCCGGCGACCGGGCGGGTATGAATGCGGGGGCCGCTTACGTCGATGAGGCGCGGCACCATGATGAGGTGGTGGCGGCTGGGTTCGAGACTCCAGCTGAGTTCGCGCATGCGCGTGGGTGAGATGGCGTCGCTGCTGGTGACGATCACCGTGTCGGCGGTGAGGGAATCGAGGGCGGCGTGCACATCGTCGATGCCGCCGAGCACGGGCACGGTGCTGCCCGGCAGGTGCTGGTCGGCCGGGCCGGCAGTGACGCACGCGCCGACCACGAGGTAGCCGGCGCCGAGGCGGGTCTGCAGCTTGCTTGCGATGCGGGCGGAGGACTCTTGCGTGCCGACCAGAATCACCCGGGAGGTGTACCGGCCGTGTGCGCGTTGGGCGACCAGCCACTGGCGCCACATCCACCGCGAGAACACGAGCACGACGATGCCGAGGGGAAAGGCGAGCAAAATGTAACCGCGCGCCACGTCGATCTTAAACAGGTACGCGACGATGGCAAGGAGACCGAATAGCCGAACGGATGCCCCGACGATCAGCTTGTACTCGTCGAATCCGGTACCGAGCACGCGGTCGGTGCGCGTGCCATAGATGTTGAGCACGGCCATCCAGCTGGCGATGAGAATGATCGATACCGCGGTGTATGAGACGGCGAGATCGCTGGAACGCACGGCCAGGTTGGCGTTATCGAAGCCGAACCAGGCGATCTGCACGCCGAACACGACCCAGATGAGTACCAGAAAGTCGGTGAGGGTGAGGCGGGACGAGTAGACGGCATGCCAATCGTGAGCCGGATCCACCCGTTTTTGCGTGTGTGTCGTGCTAGACAAATGCGGTCACCTCCCCCGAGTGTGCGTGCCTGCTGTGGCAAGTAGCCACTGTGTCTAATACTACGGGAGTGGGGGTTCCCCATTGAGGGGTATAGGAGGACGAATTTTGTTTCGACTGCCACACTACGGGCGTTCGTCTCGTCGTGGCTGGAAGGCAATTGAGGCAAGGGATATACGGATGCACCGAGCTCTCTGACCCATCGGTCATCGGTAACCGTGAGCGGCACGTACCTGGCGGCCTCAATGACGGTACCGAACGCGGGTCGCGTCTCAGCGCAGCGCCATCACCGTGGAAAGCGAGCGGGCAGCTTCCTCGAGCTGAGGCACCTGCTGTGCCAACTGGTCGATGCTGGCGCGAAAGGCTGGCGCGGCGGTGGCGACGGCGGCCACGATTTTCTGGTTCACGAAAATGGGCACGCTAATCGCTCGAATACCCACTTCGTGCTCCTCGTCGGCTACGGCGTAGCCGCGCGTGTACACCGCTTCGATCTCGGTGCGAAAGGCGTCGCGGTCGGTGATAGTGTTCGCGGTGAATCGGTCAAGGGCGAGCGTGTTAATCAGGTGGTTGCGCACGTCGTCCGGCGAGAACGCAATGAGTACCTTGCCGACGGCGGCGCAGTGCAGCGGCCCGTGTGTGCCCGGCTCGCCCACAACGCGTACCTGCTGCGGCCCCTGCACGGTGTGCACGTAGAGCTGGCGGTCCCCGTCGAGCACGGCCAGCAGGGTCGCCTCGTGGGTGAAGGCTGAGATGCCTTCCAGAATGGGGCGGGTCATTCCGGCGAAGCCGTAGGCCACTGCCACGGTCTGGGCGAGCTGAAAGATGCGCAGCCCCACCGTGTACTGACGGGTGGTCGGGTCGAATTTGGCGTAGCCCTCGCGCACCAGAGTGCCGAGCAGCCGGTGTGCTGTGCTCAGCGGAAACCCCGACTCCCGAGCCAGGGCGGAGGCAACCGCGCCATGCGGATGCTGGCCGAGCAGCGTCAATAATGACAGGGCTTTGCCCACCATGTCGCGGCTGGGTGCCGGTGCTGGAGTGTCTGGCATGGTCGTTCGCCTCTCGGTGGCAGCTGGTTCGCCTGAGCCTAGTTGGGATATTCGGATTATCTGGAATAGCCTCGCTGATGCTATATTCTCACATAGTAAAAGGTGCTCCCACTATTCGGGAGTACATCCGGGTAGGTACCAATGAAGTTAACTCTGGAGATGTTGCACATGCGTCGGTTGAATTCCAAACTCGTCCTTATTCCCGCGCTTGCGTGCGCACTCCTGCTGTCGGGGTGCACGTCGCCCGAGAACAGCGCGGGCGGTAGCACCGCTGCCGCAAGCCAACTCGACAAGGTGATCAAGAGCGGCACCGTACGAGTCGCCGTTCTTCCCGATTACCCGCCGTGGAGCGTGCAGACTCCAGACGGAGGCTTTGAGGGCTACGACATCGACATCGCCGAGAAGCTCGCCGAGGCCCTCGGCGTCGAACTTGAGCTGGTCAGCACTGATGGCACCAGCCGCCTGCCCCTGCTCAAGTCTGACCGGGTCGACGTGAACATCTCCGAGTGGACCGCTACTGACGAACGCGCGAAAGAGGCCGGCTTCACGATTCCCTACGTCGCTCACGGCGCCGGCGTCATGTTCAACACCGCCAACCCGGTTGAAAGCTACGCGGATCTGGCTGGCAAGAGCGTTTCCGTGGCGCGAGGCAGCACCAACGACTCCATCATGACCAAGAACTTTCCCGACACGAATGTCGAGCGATTCGAAACGATCGCCGACGCTATGGCGGCACTGCAGGCTGGAAAGGTCGACGCCCTCGTCGAAGGAAGCTCCACCGTGGCGCAACTTGCCGAAGACAACGCAAATTACGCGGTCGTTGACGAGCCCGTGCTCTTTCCGTCACTCGTCTCCATGGGCGCTTTGAAGGAAGACCAGGTCTGGATCAACTACCTGAACAACTTCATTCGCAATCTCAACGCTTCGGGCACCAATCAAGAACTGTTCCAGAAGTGGGGCAACGAGGACCTTCCCGACATCATCGGCTAGGTTCCCTCGGCTCGTCGACCGGAGCCTGCCGGTCGGCGAGTACCGAATGCAGTGACGTGGTGCTCAAGAAAGGCCATGCATGACCCTCTACTTTGGCGATATTCTCCCGTATCTGCCCGTGATGCTGAAAGCCCTCTGGGTGAGCATTTACGTCACCCTGATCAGTTTCGCGGCCGGCGGTGTATTGGGTATTTTCATCTACCTCGCGAAGGCGAGCCGGTTCAAGGCTCTGCAACTGTTCAGCAATGGCTACATCGAGGTAATTCGCAACACCCCGTTGCTGGTGCAGCTCTACCTGATCTATTTCGGGCTCGGCTCCATCGGCATCAACTTCAACCCTCTGTGGTCAGTGCTGATCGGCATGACCCTGAACAACTCTGCCTACACCGCCGAGATCTTTCGTGCGGGCATTAGTGCCGTGCCGAAGGGCCTGCGCGAAGCCGGAACTGCGCTCGGCATGCCGTTTCACCAAACCTTTCGGTACGTCATTCTCAAGCCGGGCATTCGCAACGTTTTGCCAGCCCTGACCAACCAGTTCATTGTGTTGTTTCTGTTCTCGTCGATTGGATCGGTCATCGCTCTTGATGAACTGACCTCGACGCTGCAGAACCTCAACTCGCAAACACTGCGCACCCTGGAGATTTTCAGTGTGGGTGCCTTGCTCTACTTTCTGACGTCGGCAGCCATCGCGTTCGGATCCAGAATCACCGAGAGGTTGGCTTTCAGATGGTAGGGCAGAGCTGATGGACTTCGTGCAATATCTACCGCCCCTGCTGCGTGGTGCCGGTCTGACCCTCGTCATCTGTGTTGCCGCGGGTGTGCTTGGCAGCCTGATTGGCGTAGTGCTAGGCACCGCCAAAGCATCCCCGAGCTGGATCGCCCGCGCAATCAGTTCCCTGTATGTCAACTTCATCCGCGGCGTTCCTATCCTGATCATCTTGCTGTTCACTTATTTCGCCCTGCCGCTCATGCTCCCCGCGCTCACCTTCTCACGAGGGTTCACAGCAGTTGTGGGTCTCTCGATCTATTCCGGGGCCTACATGGCGGAGATTATCCGTGGCGGTATCCAAGCCGTTCCCAAAGGACAATCGGAAGCAGCGGAAGCGCTCGGGATGCACTATTTTGTTCGGCTCCGTTACGTGATTTTTCCGCAGGCGATGAAGATCGCCATGCCACCGGGCATCGGGTTTCTGATCGCGTTGGTCAAGGCATCCTCTCTTGTATCCGTGATCGGATTCGTCGATCTCACCCGGGCGGGCCGAATCGTCACCACCCTCAATCAGGAGCCGTTGACGACGTTCCTCATCGTGGGCGCACTCTACTTCGTCATTTCTTATCCCATTTCGCTACTCGGTACCTGGTACGAACGGAAGCTGGCATGAGCGCATCAAATTTTTCAGTCGTCGGACGGAGTAACTCATGATCATCACGGTCGAAGGCCTGCACAAGAGTTTTGGAAAGTTGGAGGTGCTCAAAGGCATCGACTGCGAGGTCGCCGAGGGTGAAGTGCTCTGTGTGATTGGCCCCTCGGGGTCAGGCAAGAGCACCTTTCTGCGCTGCCTGAACTTTCTCGAATCGTTCAGAGAAGGGCAAGTGACCATCAGTGGTCACAACCTCACCGGTGCAAAAACCAACCTCAACGCGGTGAGACGCGACGTTGGCATGGTTTTTCAATCCTTCAACGTGTTTCCGCACATGAAGGTCATCGACAACATCATGCTGGCACCCATGAAGGTCGGCAAGGTCAGCCGCGTCGATGCACACGCCCGCGGAATGGTCCTGCTCGAAAAAGTAGGGCTCACCAGCAAAGCGGATGTCTACCCCAGCACCCTCTCTGGCGGCCAGATGCAGCGGGTTGCCATCGCGCGTGCACTCGCCATGGAACCCACCGTCATGCTCTTCGACGAACCCACCTCCGCTCTCGACCCCGAAACCGTCGGGGATGTGCTCGACGTCATGAAGAAACTTGCCGAGGAAGGTATGACCATGGTCGTCGTGACCCACGAAATGGGGTTCGCCCGCGAGGTCGCCGACCGAGTGCTGTTCATGGACGCCGGCGTCATTGTTGAGGAGGGCACCCCCGCCCAGATCTTTGAATCGCCCCAGCACGTGCGCACCCAAACCTTTCTCAGCAAGTTGCTCTGAGTGAGCGCCTCGCGGCTGCGGGTGGTGATGGCCACGCCGCTCGACGAAGAATTGTGCGATCTCATCGTCGCTCTCGAACCCCGCATCGACCTGGTGTGGGAGCCGAGTCTTCTGCCGACTCGGCGGTTTGCCACCGATTATCGCGGTGATCCCGCCTTCTCACGCACACCGGTCGAGCAACAGCAGTACGAGACCCTGATTGATTCTGCCGAGGTGCTCTATGGCATTCCAGACGTGAATCCGGCGGCGCTGCAGCGAACGGTTGTGGCGAACCCACGATTGCGGTGGGTACAAACCATGGCGGCCGGTGGGGGAGGGCAGGTGAAAGCGGCGGGGCTCAGCCTTGCCGACCTCAACCGCGTGCTGTTCACGACCTCGGCCGGAGTACACGGCCGCCCGCTCGCCGAATTCGCTCTGTTCGGGCTGCTCGCCGGTGCCAAGCTACTCCCCGAACTTATTGCCCAGCAGCGGGACCACCTGTGGTCGGAACGCCTGCAAATGCGCCACCTGGCCGACCAGACCATTCTGGTGCTCGGTACTGGCGGCATCGGCCGTCAGATCATTCGCCTGCTCGGTGTGTTCGGCTGCCACGTGATCGCCACCAGTCGGCGTGTGATGGTGTGCGACGGGGCCGACGAAGTCGTGCACCCCGATAGCCTGGCCGAGGTGTTGCCTCGCGTCGACGGTATCGTCGTCACCTTGCCGGGCACAGACGCCACGAAGGGGCTAGTCGACGAAGCGGTCTTCTCTGCGCTTAAACCCGGTGTGACCCTGGTCAATGTGGGGCGAGGATCCGTCGTTGACGAGCCCGCGCTGATCGCCGCCCTGCAGAACGGGCAGCTCGGGTATGCCGCCCTAGACGTCGTCGCCCACGAACCCCTCGACTCGCAGAGCCCGCTGTGGAACATGCCGAACGTTCTTATCAGCCCGCACTCCGCGGCGCTCGCCGGCAACGAGCCTCGGCTCATTGCTGAGCTCTTCGCGGCCAACGCTGCCAACCTGCTCGACGGGCATCCGCTTCTCAACCAGGTCGACACCGTTGAGTTCTACTAGCACCGCGCCTGCCCTGCCCGGGCTTCGGGCTGCCTCCGAGCGGCTAGCCCGCATCGCCACCCCCGCTGGGCCGCGTGCGGTGGTCTGGCGTGATCATCGCTGGTGCGGCATCCGTGACCTTTTTGCCGCCGAGTTGCGCCTGACCGGTGACATCTTTGAAGCGGATGCGCGGCTGCTCGCCCCCTGCGAGCCCCGCGTGATTCTCGGCATGGCGCACAACGGTCCCGGCGATAGACGGATGCCCCCGCAAGCGTTCCTGAAATCGGCCCGCACTGCGGTCGGGCCGCAGTGCGCCATCGTTCTGGATGCCCGCACCGGTGCGGTCAACGTTGAAGGCGAGCTCGCCGTCGTGCTGCGGCGTGACGCACGGTGTTTAACGCCTGACGAGGTACCGGGTGCCATTCTCGGGTACACGATCGGCAATGACGTAACCGCCATTGGCCAGGTCGCCTTCGACGAGAAAATGACTCAGGTCAAGAACGGTGACGGGTTCACCCCGCTCGGGCCGTACATCACGACCCAGCTGGATTGGCGCGATGTCAGCATAGACGTCGAGGTGAACGGTGTGCTGCGAGCGCACGGAACCACGACTGACCTGGCCTACGACGTGATCGAACAGCTCGTCTATCTCAGCTCGATCATGACATTGGGCGCGGGCGATGTCGTGCTCATGGGCGCGCCTGGTACGTCGGCGAGTGTCGAACCCGGAGACGATGTCGCCATCACCTTGACCGGTCTCGGAACCCTGCGCAACCCCGTAGTGGCCCTTTCCCTCTTAGAGCAGGAGCTCTTATGACCCAAACGTCCGAAGATTCCGTTCTACTTCGACTTGAACACCTCGGCATTGTGCCCGTGATCGTTCTCGATGACGTGGTACACGCGACCGACCTGGCCGATGCGCTCGAGAGCGGTGGGCTGCCCGTGGCCGAAGTCACCTTGAGAACGGATGCCGGCCTCCAGACCATCCGTCGGCTGTGCGACCGCGGCGACATGCTGGTGGGAGCCGGTACCGTCTTGAATGCCGAGCAGGTCGACCTCGTCGTCGAAGCCGGCGTCTCGTTCGTGGTCAGCCCCGGGTTAAGTATCGAGGTTGTCGAACGGTGTCTGCACCACAATGTGGCGGTGATTCCCGGCATCGCCACTGCGACCGAACTTCAGGCCGCTGTCGCTGCGGGCCTGAGCCACGTGAAGTTCTTTCCGGCCGGCAAGCTGGGCGGGCGGTCCATGATCGAAACGTTGGCCGAACCGTTCCCCGACGTGCGCTTCATGCCCAGCGGCGGGGTGAACGCCGCGAACGTCAGCGACTTTCTGGCGAGCCCGTCGATCTTCGCGGCGGGCGGCAGCTGGATGGCCACCAAGGCACTCATCGCCAGCCAGCAGTTTGACGAGATTGCCCGGCTGGCGCGTGAAGCGAGCTCCCTCGTACGCGTGGCGTCTCGATGAGCCGGCCGGTCGTCCGGCCCAAGCGGGACTGTCGATTCGATGCGGTGTCCCTCGGCGAGGTCATGCTGCGGTTGGACCCGGGGGAGGGGCGCATTCGCACGGCTCGCAACTTCGCGGTCTGGGAGGGCGGCGGAGAATACAACGCGGCTCGTGGCCTCTCGAGCACCTTCGGCCAGCGCACGGCGGTAGCGACGTCACTTGTCGACAACGAAATCGGGCGGCTGACCGAAAATCTCATTCTGGCCGGCGGGGTCGATTCATCACTCATTGTCTGGCGAGATTTCGATGGCGTTGGGCGTCAGGCGCGCAATGCGCTCAATTTCACAGAGCGTGGGTTCGGTTTGCGCAGTGCTATGGGCGTCTCTGACCGCGGTCACAGCGCAGCGTCCCTGCTGCAACCCGCCGAGATTGATTGGGACCACCTCTTCGGCTCGCTCGGAGTGCGCTGGCTGCACACCGGAGGCATCTTCGCGGGCTTGTCTGAGTCCACGACGCAAACAGCGCTCGCGGCCATGGCGTCGGCACGCAAACACGGCACCGTTGTCTCGATCGATTTAAACTACCGACCGAGCCTCTGGCGAGGCCAGGCTGCCCAAAAGCGGGCGCGCACCGTGTTCACCGTGCTGGCCGAGCACGCCGATGTGTTGGTCGGTGGAGCGACCGACTTCACCGACCGGCTCGGCGTCTGTCCCAGCGGGGATGTGGCGCTGGAAGACCTGGCGGGCAGGGTCTTGGGGCGATTTCCGAATCTGTGGCTGGTGGCCTCGACCGTGCGAAAAGTACATTCGGCCACTGTCAACGACTGGAGCGCTCTGGCCAGGGCTCGAAACGAGGCCACGGTCGTGTCAACTCAATACAAACGTCTGGAGATTCTCGACCGGGTCGGTGGAGGCGACGGATTCGTGTCGGGCCTCATCTTCGGGCTACTCGAGGGACACGAACTCGAGCGGGCCGTCGAGTACGGAACGGCCCACGGCGCACTCGCCATGACGACCCCCGGTGACAACTCCATGGCCACCCTCCCCGAGGTCGAGGCCCTGGTTAACGGGCAAGGTGCCCAGGTGCAGCGTTGACCCGCGGCGGAGCCTGCGGCCCGCTACTTAAGCTGGCTGCTGAGCGTCGTCGATGGCGAGCCTCGGTGAGAGGTAGGCGCTGAGATCGACTTTGTCTCGTCCCGCCTCATCGAAAGCCTTGGCGAACCTTTGGAACGCCCGCTTGAGGTGTTCGTGCATGGCGTTCTCAGCTTGAGCGGGTTCACAATCACGAATGGTTTCCCAGACTCGACGATGCTCCTCAATGGTGATTCTCCCGTTCATATCGGCCGGGTAAAGGCGGAAGATATGAAGGTGGCAATGTGTCTGTTCATAGGCATGGCGAACCACATCGTTTCCCGAAGCCGCCTGAATGTGCTCATGAAACCTGGAGTCGTGAGTCACCAGGTGCTGACGTATGTCGTCTTGCCCTTCTGCCTGTTTCATAAAAACCTGTAGCTCGGTGTTCAAGTAGTGAGCGGGATTTCCCAGGCGATTCGCTGCCGCTGTACGTGCCGCCCACGGTTCAACGAGTAGCCGAAACTCGAACAGCTCCCGCAGTCCCTCCAGATCCAACAGCGGGGTTGTGCTGTATCCCCGATTCGACGCGGTGACCAGGAGGTTGTCGCCCTGCAATCGACGCAGTGCCTCGCGCACGGGAGTTGGAGAAACTCCAAACTTGCGGGAGATGGCGTCGATATTGACCCGAGTGCCGGGGGGAATGATGTTGTCGAGAATTTGTGTGCGAAGCAGGTCGTAGACGCCGCTCGTAGTCAGTCGCGCAGGTGTCGAATCGGGCGTATCGCCCTGATGGTGAGTCATCTTCTGTTCTTCCTTCGCTTTGCTTCTACGGCCTGGGGATAGTCTTCCAAATTTTTTGATGAACCAAACGTGCTTGCGGTCATCGGCGTATATATATAGTATTCCAATGAATCGTATTTTTCCAATGAGGGGATGATGATGGAGTCGGCAACGTACGGCGTCCAAGATTTGACTGAATTTGCCCAGCGGGCACTCCACAGGGTGGGCGTCCCGGCATCTGACGCCGAAGTAACCGCTCGGTCCCTGGTCGGCGCTGATCAGCAGGGCACGGCCTCGCACGGCCTTCTGCGTTTGCCGCTGTATGTGTCAGCGATCGAGAGCGGCGGAATTAACAGCCTGCCGCACATGAAATGGATGACCGACACCGGTTCCAGCGCCCTGCTAGATGCGGACGGCGCCTTGGGCCAGGTTGCGATGGCGCGTGCCGTTGATTACGCCATGACCCACACGGCCGCGCGCGGCGTCTGCGCTGTGGCCGTACAGAACAGCAGCCATTACGGAACCGGGGCCTTCTGGGTAGACCAACTCTCTGGTGCCGGGTTCGTCGCCTTTCTGACCTCGACCACAGGACCCGCCGTTGCCCCATTTGGTGGTGGCGAGAAATTATTCGGTACTAACCCGTTGACCATCGGCGCCCCGAGTTCGGGGGCGCATTCCCTCACTGCGGACATGGCAACAAGCACCGGCGCCTACGGAAAGGTCATAGCGGCGCGGAACGAAGGAACGATCCTTCCAGAGGGATGGGCCATGGATTCCTCTGGGCAACCCACGACAGATCCACAAGAAGCGATGGCAGGGGCCTTGACGCCGTTCGGTGGGCACAAGGGGTCGGCCGTGTCGGCGTTGCTCGAGGCGATCGCGGCGTCGCTGGGGACGGCATCCTTCGCCCATGAAACTGAGGACATGTGGAACAATCCGGGATCCCGCATGAACACGGGCCACCTTCTGATCACGATCGACAGCAGCGCTTTTACGGGCCGTGCACACACCGAAGCGCGCGTTGGAAAACTTCAAGAGCGCATCCGGGAGTCCGGTCGAGCGGGTGAGGAAATACTTGCGCCTGGCGATCCCGAACAATCACGGGCTCGGTCTAATGAACAGTCAATTCCTCTGAGCGCATCCACCGATCGGCTTCTCGATCAGCTGGCGCAACATCTGAACATTGCGCCAGTGCAGCACAGGTCAGGGCCCCACTAACTCAATCTCAGCAGTACTTCAGCTCAGCTCATCAATTAGTTCAAGGGAGAACGCAAATGTTGAATCACACGAAGCACAGTGACGCACGTGTAGGGAAGAAAAAGAACCTGATCAGGTGCCTTCACCTATCGTTGGCGGCTGTCGCTGCCCTCTCGCTCGCGGGTTGCGGGCTCTCAGAGCCAGATGCGGTGGGTGATGCCTCCAATAGTGGCGACAGCAAGGTCCTAAGGCTGGCTCACGTCTATGAGGCAAGTCATCCTATGGAGACCTGTGGCGTAACCGCACTCAACCGGGAACTCGAAGACAGCGGTATCAGCATCGAGAGTTTTCCCAGCGGTCAGCTGGGCTCTGAAGCAGAGTCCCTGGAGCAGGTCGCTCTCGGCGGCCTTGACCTGGCAATAGCGGGCCCGTCATTCCTCGGGGTCTGGCATGACGAGGCCGCTGTCCTGGACGGCGCGTATCTGTTCGACAGCGTCGATCACTTCGCCGAAACTATCGCCGGGCCCACCATGGCGAAAATCTACGATGAAATGAGCGAGGAGACCGGTATCAAGGTGTTGTCCGGTTGGTATTACGGCACCAGGCAGGTGACGTCCAACAAGGAGATCAACGGTCCCGACGATATGAACGGCGTAAAAATCCGAACGCCTGATGCTCCCCTTTATCTGACGAACATCAAGATCATGGGCGGAACGGCAACGCCCATGGCCTTGGGTGAGGTTTACCTGGCGCTTCAACAGGGCGTGATTGATGCCCAGGAGAACCCCATTCCGACAATTTCGACGGCCAAGTTCAATGAGGTTCAGGACTTCATCAACATCACCGGTCACATGATTCAGGGCGTCAACATCGTGACGAATACTGCGCTCTTCGAGGCGCTCAGTTCTGAGCAACAGTCTGCACTGGAGGACGCCATGGCCATTGCCGCGGCTGAAGTGCGCGAGTGCGTCGAAACTCAGGAGCAAGATATCCTCGTCGACTGGAAGGCGGACGGCAGCATCACAGTCAATGAGGATGTCGACCGTGACGCCTTTGCGAAGCGGGCGAGAGAAATGCTTCCCAACGAGGTCACGTGGGGCGATCTGTACAAAGACATCCAGAGCGACAAATAACGATGGTTCATCCGGACGAACCTGACTATCTGGAGTCAAGATTCGCGGGGATCCGAGCCGTTGTCACTGTTGAACGGCTGTTGGCTGCAGGACTCCTAGTGCTCATCTTGGTGCTCATTCTGACCCAAGTGATCAGTCGTTTTGTGTTCTCTGCTCCGTTCACGTGGACGGAAGAGCTTGCGCGTTTCGCGCTGGTGTGGCTGACCTTTATTTCGGCTGGATTCGTTATGGCCAGACGACTGCACGTCACGGTCGATTTGATCGCAGCGAAGCTGTCGGGGATCGCTGCGAAGGCCGTGAATTGCTTCTCGATCGGGGTCGTGCTCGCCGTGTCAGCTTCGATGGCCGTCGCCGGTGCACAGTTCGCATTTTCAGCCGCCAAATTGAATGCGCCGGCCACCCAGATTCCGATGAGCGTTGTCTATGCTTCTGCGGTTGTCGGCTTTGGGCTGATCTTTCTCCACGGTGTGCTCAACACCTACGTGGATGTTAGGCACCCCGATCAGGCACCTGTCATTGTGGCAAACCTCGAAGACGTCACCGGCACGGATATCCCCGAAGGGCCACACTCGTGATACTCCTATTCATGCTCGGAGGACTTCTGGTCCTGCTCGCCCTGCGAGTACCTGTCGCAATCTCGCTTCTGGTGCCATCGCTCGTCTATGTACTCCTCGACCCGACCGCGTCGTTGGGGATCGCTGTTCAGAGAACGGTTTCCGGAGTTAACAATTTTGCGATTCTCGCGGTGCCCCTGTTCATCCTGCTCGGAAACCTGGCGAACATCTCAGGGTTGTCGGATCGGCTCTACACCACCGCTATCGCCTTCCTCGGGCACATTCGCGGAAGCCTGGGGTACGTAAATATCGCCACGAGCTTCGGGTTCTCATGGATGAGTGGTGCGGCCATCGCGGATGCCGCAGCCATGGGCAAGATTCAAGTTCCGGCGATGAAGAAACGGGGCTATAGCGAGGAATTTAGCCTCGGGATCACAGGCGCTTCGTCGATGATCGCGCCGATGATCCCGCCCAGTATCCCGGCTATCATCTACGCGGTTACGGCCGGTGTCTCCGTCGGGGCACTATTCATGGCCGGGATCCTCCCGGCGTTGGTGTTGATCGCCTGCTTGTGCGTAATGGTGTGGTGGCTCATGCGAAAGCAGAGACACCTTGTGTTGCCAAGAACAGGTTGGGCGGCGCGCGGCCGTTCCTTGCTCGGTTCACTCCCGGCCTTGGGAGCAGCCGTGATCATTCTCGGTGGAATTCTCAGTGGCGTGTTCACCCCCACGGAGGCGGCCGGCGTCGGAGTACTGTACATCTTCGTTATCGCGCTGATCTACGGCTCCCTGACCTGGCGAAAGGTGTACCGGATCCTGCTGGGATCCGTGGAGACGACGGGCTCGGTGTTGCTCATCGTTGCCGCGGCTGCGCTGTTCGGTTGGGTTCTTGCCCGAGAGCAAGCGCCACAGCTTGCGGCGGAATTCATTCTGAATTTCACATCAAGCCCGATCGTATTTCTCATTCTGGTCAACGTGTTGTTGCTGATCATTGGCGCGGTTCTCGAACCCACCGCTGCAATTCTCATCCTGGTGCCCGTCTTGGGCCCCGTTGCCGAGACCTTCGGCATCAGCCCCGTGCATTTCGGAGTTGTAGTGATCTTCAATCTTCTGATCGGACTCCTTACACCGCCGGTCGGGCTGGTCCTCTTCGTCTTGTCCAGTGTGACCAATGTGCCGGTCACTCGGGTCATCAAGGGAGTTGTGCCGTTTTTCATCCCAATGTTGGCAACTCTCGTCGTCATCACTTTTGTACCCGCGCTCAGCATGTGGCTACCGGCCGTGCTGGGCTTCACCTAAATCAGATTGAGAGTTTTCCATGTCCAAGATCACTTCAGTTCGCACGCAGGACGTGCGCTTTCCCACTTCACTCGAGTTGGACGGCTCGGACGCCGTCAACGTTGACCCCGACTATTCATCCGCTTACGTGGTCATCTCGACCGACAGCGGTGAGACCGGTCACGGATTCGTGTTCACCTGTGGCCGCGGCAACGAGATAGTCACCGCCGCCATCCGGTCATATGGCCAGCTCCTCGTCGGCCGCAACATCGACGAGCTCATAGGAGACCTCGGAGAAGCCTCCCGACGGCTCGTGCACGATTCCCAGATGCGGTGGCTCGGCCCAGAAAAGGGAGTCTCGCACATGGCCTGCGGGGCGCTGACCAACGCCTTGTGGGATCTCCGCGCCAAGCGAGAAAAGAAGCCGCTTTGGCTCCTCCTGAGCGAAATGCCGGTCGAAGAGGTCGTGAGCGTCGTTGACTTCACTCATATCCAGAACGCATTGACTCCGAGCGATGCTCTCGACCTTCTGAGTCGTGGCGCGAGTGGAAAGGAAGCCCGTATTGCCCAGCTTCAGCTGGATGGTTTCCCCGCTTACACGACAACCCCAGGGTGGTTGGGCTACAGCGATGAGAAGCTTGTGCGACTGAGCCGACAGGCCGTGGCGGACGGCTTCGGGATGATCAAACTCAAGGTCGGTGGCAACCTCGCCGACGACAGGCGCCGTATGCGCCTGGCGCGGGAAGCAGTGGGTAGTCAAGTCAAAATTTCTATCGATGCAAACCAACGCTGGGAAGCGCAAGAGGCGATCGACTGGGTCAACGAACTGGCAGAATTCGACCCCTGGTGGATCGAGGAGCCCACGAGCACTGATGACATCCTCGGGCATGCCCAGATTCGCCGTGGGGTGAAGCCTGTCAAGGTCGCCACGGGAGAAGCCGTCGCCAACCGCATTGTTTTCAAGCAATTGCTTCAGGCAGAAGCCATCGACGTGATTCAGATCGATTCAACACGAGTGGCTGGAGTGAACGAAAACGTGGCCAACCTGCTTTTGGCAGCAAAATTCGATATCCCGGTGTGTCCCCACGCCGGTGGCGTGGGCCTGTGTGAACTGGTACAACACTTCTCCTTCTTCGACTACGCAGCCGTCAGCGGAACGATGGACAACCGCATGATCGAGTTCGTGGACCACCTGCACGAGCATTTCACCGAGCCGGCCCGGGTGGAGAATGGCCGTTATCAGGCACCTCGGCTGCCGGGTACGAGTGCTGAGATGCATCCCGCATCTCGCGATCGCTGGGAGTTCCCGGCCGGTGCTGGGTGGCTGGAGATCACGCAGGGTGCAGCCGCCGGTAACGGGCAGTTTTGATCATCGCAATGAGTGCCGAACAGCAGATCGAGGCCGCCCATTCCGCTTTCACAGCGTCGCGAGACGTGACCCCGCACGTGAGAGCTTCCTGGTTGGAGGCAATAGCTGCGGCGTGTGAGGCTCACGCTGACGAGCTGGTGGCGCTGGCACAGGCGGAGACCCACTTGGCCGACAATCGCCTCGGGGGTGAACTTCGACGTACTGTCTTTCAGCTGCGACTGTACATTGCGGAAATCCTGGCCGGGGAGAACCTCGATGCCACTATCGACCATGTGGATGTTGCGTGGGGTATGGGACCACGGCCCGACATCCGACGGGTGAATATCCCGCTAGGCGTCGTGGGTGTATTCGGTGCGTCAAACTTTCCCTTTGCCTTCAGCGTGCTCGGCGGCGACACCGCATCGGCTCTCGCGGCCGGTTGCGCAGTCGTACACAAGATTCACGAAGGGCACGAGGAACTCGGGCGCCGCACGGGAGAGGTGGCCATCGAAGCGCTGCGAACTGCTGGCGCACCAGAGCACCTGCTCTCGACCGTCACTGGCCGCGACGCTGCGGAAGCCCTCGTCGATCATCCGCTGACCCGGGCTGTCGGCTTCACCGGCTCCACACGCGGCGGACGGGCACTACTCGATCGGATCGCCGCGCGTGATCGTCCCATCCCGTTCTACGGCGAGTTGGGCAGCATCAACCCGGTTTTTGCGACTGAACGGGCTTGGGCACTGCGTGGAGATGAGATTCTGACGGCTTATGCGCAGTCGTTCACCATGGGCATGGGCCAGTTTTGCACTAAGCCCGGGCTGTTATTCGCCCCAACCAACCGCGATCAGGTGGTTCGGGTGATGGGAATCCACGTCGCTCAGGGGCAGCGCACGCCCTTGTTGACCGCCAGACTCCGAGCGGGCTTTGATTCGGTCTTGGACGAGATGTGTGCCACCGAAGGTATTGAGGTGGTACTGGCGGGCGACTTCGCCGAATCACCCGCTCCGACCGTGCTCCTGACAACGGCAGAGGTCATCCGGGCCAACCCAGCAATATTGGAACGAGAAATGTTCGGACCGGCGACGCTGGTGATTCGCTATAAGCCCGGAGAGGACTTGGCCGCTCTGGCCACACTCCTTGACGGCCAGCTGACCGCAAGCGTGCAGGCGCAAGCCGAGGAGGATATCGACCCACTCCTGGCCGTCTTGCGGGAAAAAAGTGGGCGAGTGTTGTGGAATGAGTGGCCAACGGGCGTTACCGTCTCGTATGCGCAACACCATGGCGGACCTTATCCTGCAACAACCGCCGAGCGCACGACCTCGGTAGGACCGGCCGCGATCGCGCGGTTCATGCGGCCGGTCGCCTACCAGGGCTTTCCGTCGGTGCAGCTTCCTCCCTCGCTGCAAGACGAGAACCCGTGGCAAATCTCCCGCCGCGTCGATGGGCATTGGCAACGCCAAGATTCTGGCACAGAGAGCACATCATGAGCGAGGACGACAACCTCGGAATTTTGCCACTCGATGCAGATGATGCTCTCCTGGTTGGTCGGGTGTGGGATCCCCGTACGGGGGGACCACGTGTCGCTTCTGTGCGCGGCGGGCAGGTCTATGACCTGACCGATACGGTCAATACTGTGTCGGAGCTGATCGACAGAACGGATGTCGTCGACATCATCGGTTCCTGCGCCGGAAAACCTCGATGGCAACTATCCGACCTGGTGGCGGCATCCGTAGCCGAAGACCCGACTCGGCCTCATCTGCTTGCCCCGGTTGACCTGCAAGTCGTCAAGGCTTGTGGGGTGACCTTCGTTGAGAGCATGATTGAACGAGTCATTGAAGAGAAATGCGCTGGCGATCCCTCCCGTGCAGCCGAGGTGCGTGCGCTCGTCGTCGAGGCTTTGGGGGGTAATCTCGCGTCCTTGCGTCCGGGGACTGATGAGGCCGCTGCAACGAAGAAAATTTTGGTCGCGCAAGGAATGTGGTCGCAGTATCTCGAAGTAGGTATCGGCCCAGATCCGGAAGTGTTCACTAAGGCGCCCGTGCTCTCATCCGTCGGTTTTGGAGCGCGCGTTGGTATTCCAACGTTCTCCGCGTGGAGCAATCCAGAACCCGAACTTGTGCTCGTGGCCGACTCGCGGGGAGAGGTGCGGGGTGCCACCCTCGGCAACGATGTCAACCTTCGAGACGTGGAAGGGCGAAGCGCTCTGCTCTTGGGAATGGCGAAGGACAACAATGCATCAAGTGCGGTCGGCCCTTTCATTCGGCTCTTCGACAGTGCCTTTACCATTGACGCCCTGCGCACCGAAGAAATCACTCTCACTGTGTTGGGCGTCGAAGGCTACTCCCTGCGGGGACAAAACTCCGTGGCCCGCATCAGTCGGCCATTTGAAGAACTGGTCGCCGCGGCTCGTGGGTCGCACCATCAGTACCCTGACGGATTTGCCCTATTTACCGGAACCTTGTTCTCGCCCACTCAAGATCGAGGCGCGCCGGGGCTCGGTTTCACCCACGAGCTAGGCGACATCGTGACTATTCAGAGCGACCACCTCGGAAGCCTGCGCAACGTGACCGGCATCACAGAGGAGCTCCCTCCGTGGACCTTCGGAATCCGCGCTTTGTTCAGCTATCTGGCCAACCTGCTTCCGGTGAAGGAGAGAGTATGAAACTTATTCGGTATGGCGCCCTTGGAGCCGAGAAACCAGCCGTTCTCGGCACGGACGAGCACGGTGTCGAAATTGCGCACGACCTGACCGCGTTAACCGACGACGTCACCGGTGAATTTCTGGCAAACGGTGGGATCGAAATCGTGCGTCAGGCGCTCCGGGAGGGCAGTCTGCCTGTTATCGACCTAAGCGGGGAACGCCTGGGAGCACCGATCGCGCGCCCATCGGCAATTATCTGCATCGGAATGAATTATGCCGAGCATGCCGCCGAATCCGGGTCTGCGCCGCCCACGGTGCCGATCATCTTTCTCAAGACACCAAATACCGTGGCGGGGCCTGATGACGACACCCGCATTCCCCGCCACAGTTCCAAGACCGATTGGGAGGTCGAACTAGGCGTCGTCATCGGCCGGCGAGCGAGTTACCTCGACACCGTTGAGCAATCCGCCGACCACATCGCGGGCTATGTCACGGCCAATGATCTATCTGAGCGCACCTTTCAATTGGAGGATTCTGGCGGCCAATGGTCGAAAGGGAAATGCTCACCGGGTTTCTCTCCGCTCGGGCCTTGGCTGGTGCCGGCGGAGGAGGTGGATGCGAGTTCTCTGCGGCTGCGCAGCTGGGTCAATGGGCAAGCGCGGCAAGACTCCAACACCTCCGACATGATCTTCCCGGTCGACTACCTGATCTACCACCTCAGCCAATATCTCACTTTGGAACCGGGTGACGTCGTGCTGACCGGGACCCCGCGTGGCGTCGCTCTGTCCGGTAAATACCCCTATCTCAGTGGTGGAGATGTTGTGGAGATCGAAGTCGAGGGGTTAGGCAGGCAGCGCCAGACCTTCGTACACGTTTGACAAAAAGCACTGGACTGGAGAAATCGATGAAATCGGAATTGGATGGTTTGGTAGTGCTCGTTACGGGCGGTGCTTCGGGAATTGGCGCGGCCACAGCAAATCGCATGGCAGCGATGGGCGCCCAGGTTGTGGTGCTGGATCTGATGCCCGTCACGGCGGACGTGCCGCACGTAGTGGTCGAAGCGGATGTGTCTGACGACGAGTCTGTTCGGCGCGCTGTCGCTGCCGTCATCACGCGTTTCGGTCGACTGGACATCGTCGTCAACAACGCTGGGATCGGCGCGCAGGGGACCATCGCGGATAATTCTGAGGAAGAGTGGCACCGGGTGCTGGACATTAATGTTCTCGGGATTGTGCGTGTCACTCGCGCTGCCTTGCCTTACCTGCGCAAGTCGCCATCAGCCGCCATCGTCAATACGGCTTCGGTGGCAGCAACAGCCGGTCTGCAGAATCGCGCGCTTTACTCAGCATCTAAGGGTGCGGTGGTGGCGTTGACCCTGAGCATGGCAGCCGACCATCTCCACGAGGGCATTCGGGTCAACTGCGTCAATCCCGGTACCGCGGACACGCCTTGGGTTGAGCGCCTATTACAGACAGCAACAGACCCAGCCGCGGAACGCGCTGCCCTGGAAGCACGTCAACCCCATGGTCGGCTGGTGAAGCCCGAGGAAGTGGCAGCAGCCATCGCGTTTCTGGCATCCCCATCAGCCGGTTCGACGACCGGGACGGCGCTGGCCGTGGACGGGGGGATGCAGGGTTTACGGTTACGACCGGTGGTCTAAGCCGATTCTTCAAGCGAGATTCTGGGGCCGGTGACTTTGAGCGTCGTATTCTGTTGTGGAACGCCCACGATAAGGATCAGAGGCTGTTCGCGGGCACGATGCTGACCGGCGATTTGCCGGTGAGTGACGCATCCGCTGAAAGAATTGGGGTGTATTTCAATGATGCTACCGGCGCGAAGATGAACACTCATCTCGATACGCGCATCGACCTGGGCGAGGTGGCCTGTCGCAACGACGGGCGACCGTACTACGCGGTCGACCTGGCGCTGATGAACACGGCTCCGCTCGACGCGGACGTGTCGCTGAGGCGGAGCGGTTACCGGGCCGGGCGCGTTCGGAGTGGTGCAGGTCAACATCAAGACGATCATTCTGGCCTATGGACCGCCTGACTCACAGAATCTGGAAGTGACGCGCGGGAGCGAGACCATGCCGTAACATCCGGCGAGTGAAGCAGGGTATCCGGTGAGTCAGCTGGCGGTGGAATTGGCTCCGGGAGAGACCTCGACGACTCGGTTCTACTTCATTGGCGCGGATGCAAAGTATGGAGCGCTTGAAGTCATGCACACGCCCGTGCTGAACCTGCTTGAGTCCAAGCGTGTGGAAGTAGGGTACGAAGAGGTGGAGGGGTGACGGGCACCGGGGCCTGCCCATAGCAACGCAGCACCTTGTCGGCATTGCGCTCGGCGTGTGAGGTGCCGCCGACGTGGATGAGGCGCGGGAACATAGTGAGCTGGTGGTCGCCGAGCTTACGGCGCGGCTTTGACCACGACTACTTCGAGCCCCGCTGTGCGCAGTTGGGAAAGAATGTCTGGGTCGGCGTTGTCATCTGTAATGAGCACATCAATTTGGTTGAGATCAGCGACCAGCGCAAAGGTTTCGTTCCCCAGCTTCGACGAATCGGCCAGGGCGATCACCATGCGTGCCGAATCGATCAGAACGCGTTTGAGTTCAGCATCTTCCAGGTTGTAATCCGTTGCACCGGCGTCAGCGGTCAGCCCGCCCAGACCGATGAAAGCTTTGTCAACGCGCATGGTGCGGTAGTTCGCCACGGCAGAATTTCCCGTCATGTTGAGCTCGTCTGCGCGAACGACGCCCCCAGAGATGATGAGACGGATAGAGCGGTCGAGTGCGTGATGTGTGGCCACGGCCCAGGCGACGCGCAGATTCGAGGTCACGATCGTCAGATTGCTGCGGCCGACGAGCTCATCCACCATGGGCAACACCGTAGAGCCAACGTCGAGTGCAATTGCATCCCCATCGTTCACATAGAGTGCGGCCGCCGCCGCGATAGCCGTTTTCGTTTCCGTCGACTGTAGTGACCGAGAACGGTAGGTCGGTTCGAACGCTCGCCCCAGTGCGCGCACGGCGCCACCATGCACCCGTCGCAACGAGCCGGTGGATTCAAGCTCCAGGAGGTCGCGACGGGTTGTCATCTCAGAGACTTCGAGCAAACGCGCCAATTCCGACACTTCCACCCGCTCCGAGGCTTCGAGAATTTGCAGAATGCGTTGGTGGCGCTTGTTTTTCACGATCGGCCTTCCTGAACACGCGGAATCATGGTTATTCGAACATTTTCAGTGTATCATTCAACCAATACTTGTTCGATTTATCTCGATCCCTGACTGAAAGGTCTGTTGTCATTGTGACTTGGCTAGATGAGCTATTCCCTGTAAAGAAGCCTGTTATCGGCATGTGCCACCTGCAGGCGCTGCCCGGCGATCCTGGTTTTGACCAGGTTGGCGGCGTAGATCGCGTCATGGAACTGGCGTTGCGAGAGATCGAGGCCCTGCAGGCCGGTGGGGTCGACGGAATCCTCATCTCCAACGAGTTCAGCCTTCCGTATCTCACCAAGGTGGAACCCATCACGATCACAACCATGGCGCGCATTATCGGGCAACTTCGCGAACACATCACCGTGCCGTTCGGGGTGAATGTGCTCTGGGATGCCAACGCCTCGATCGATCTGGCGGTCGCCACTGGCGCGTCATTCGTGCGCGAGATTTTCACGGGAGTCTATGCATCCGACTTTGGCCTGTGGAACACCGACGTAGGCGCTACTGCTCGTCACCGCGTGGCTGTGGGCGGCGAGAACGTGCGCCTTCTGTTCAACATCGTTCCGGAGGCGGCGCGATACCTCGCCGACCGGTCGATTGCCTCGGTTGCCAAGTCCACCGTGTTCAACTGCCGTCCCGACGGTCTTTGCGTGTCCGGGCTCATCGCCGGCGCGGCGACCGACACGAGTGTGCTGCGCACGGTGAAGGACAACGCGGGCTCCACGCCCGTCGTTGTCAACACGGGCGTCAACGCCAACAACGTGGCCGAGCAACTGTCCATCGCCGACGCTGCCATCGTGGGAACCTACTTCAAGGTTGACGGGGTCTTTGAGAATGCCGTCGATACCGCGCGAGTGACCAAGCTCATGACCGAAGTACACGCACTGCGCCAAGGATTGTAAATGTCGGCGGCCGCAAACGGACTCTTTCTGGGCATCGATATCGGCACCTTTGAGACTAAGGGTGTATTGGTTGATTGTGCCGGCGTCGTCGTGGCGCAAGCGCGGCGCCCGCATACCCTGGCTACACCGGTTGCTGGCCATGCCGAGCACGATGCTGAAACGGTGTGGTGGCAGGCGCTGACTGAAATTGCTCAAGCGCTTATCACCGACCCCGCCGTGGCTGGCCGCGTCGACTGCGCCATTCGAGCGGTGGGCGTCAGCGCCATTGGGCCCTGTGTCCTGCCGATTGATGCGAACTTGAACCCGTTGCGACCGGCGATTCTCTACGGCGTTGACACCCGGGCAAGCGCTCAGATTGAGACGCTCACCGAGCGACTCGGTTCGCCCGCCATTCTCGCCCGAGCGGGCAATTCCCTCACCAGTCAGTCGGCCGGCCCCAAAATACTCTGGATAAAAGAAAACGAGCCGGCCGTGTACGATAGCGCCGCATACTTCGTGACCAGTCAGACATTTCTCGTTGCTCGACTGACCGGAGAAATCGTTATCGATCATGGAACGGCCGCCTATTTCCATCCGCTCTACGATTTGGCCAAGCAGGCGTGGAACGTCACCGGCTGTGAAGACTTCATCAGCGTTGAGCAGTTGCCGCGTCTGGCCTGGGCAACCGATATCGCGGGCCATGTCACCGATGCGGCCGCGGCTCAAACGGGTATTCCTGCCGGTACACCCGTGATCGTCGGCACAACAGATGCCCCGGCTGAAGCGGTGGGATCCTCCGTCGTGCACGCCGGAGACCTGATGCTCATGTACGGCTCGTCGACCTACATGATCGAAGTGCTCGACGAGCCGATCACGAGCGACGTGCTCTGGTCGGCGCCCTTCGTTTTTCCGGGCAGTTATGTGCTGGCTGCCGGCACGGCAACCGCCGGAACGCTCACCCACTGGCTGGGCGACGTGCTCGAACTGCAGCCGGGCGGGGAGTCACCGCAGCGCATGTTCTCTGCGCTGCTCCAACTGGCCAACGATTCTGAACCGGGTGCCCGGGGGCTGCTGTTTCTGCCGTATTTCAGCGGCGAACGAACCCCCATCCATGATGCGAACGCGCGCGGAATCATCGCGGGTCTCACCCTGAATCACACTCGAGCCGATATCGCTCGGGCCATGATGGAAGGGATCGGTCACTCGATTGCCGACGCGCTGAATGCATTTGTTCTGGCCGGCAAGCCACCAACACGCATTTATGCGGTCGGCGGTGGAACTAAGAATCCCTTGTTCCTGCAGACCGTGAGCGACCTGACGGACAGCTCGCAGATCGTCGTCGACACCGAAGGCGCTGCATTCGGCGATGCCGCTCTGGCAGCGTTCGGCACGGGTCATCTCACCAGTCGGGCTGAGATCGCGTCGTGGTGTCACACCGGGCGCACGGTAGTGGCGAATGTTGCCAATCAGGCGCAGTTGCGCGCCGACCACGACGACTTCCACCGCCTGTACGCCACAACCAAAGAACTCATCAACGCCCGCGCCACAAAGGAGACGGTATGAATTTGCAATGGGATGCATTGGCCGCGCAAATCGCGACCGGCACTGGGGTCGGTGAAGGCTCGAAAGTTAGCATCTTTTTGACCGACCCGCAGGGCACTCCGGCCGTTGACGCCTTCGTGCGGGAGGTCTATCGCCGCGGCGGCCTGCCCCAGGTGCTCCTAACCGACGAGCGGTTTGATCGCGCTGCGGTTGCTCACGCGTCGATGGAAACCCTCGCCGCACCCGCTGCGCTCGAGGTCGCGTCGATGGAGTGGGCCGACGTTCACGTGTCCTTTCGAGTCATGGCCGCTCCCGACCCGGTGCCGGTCGACGAGGAGCGCCTGGCCCTGCAGCGTAAAAGCAAGGGACACGTCTCGGAGCTGCGCTGGCAGAACACCCGCTGGGCCATCGTTCGGGTGCCGACACCCGAGTGGGCCACGCTCATCGGATGCAGCTATGACGAGCTGATGACACAATTCTTTGCGGGGTGCATTGACGACTGGCATGCCCAGCGGGAACGGTGGGAAGGTGTCGTCGACGTTTTGGACCAGACCGACAAAGTGCGCATCTTGACTCCGGATACGGATCTGCGCCTTCGAGTCGGCGGGCGAAAGTGGATCGTGTTTGCGGGGGAGGCCAACCTTCCCGACGGCGAAGTGGCCACCGCCCCACTCGATGACGGTGTCAATGGTCACATCACGTTTGCGGGCACATTCTGGTTCGCCGGCGCAGAGATCTGCAACCTGCGACTGACCTTTACCGATGGCCGGGTTACCGACATCGTCGCCACTCAGGGTGAAGGCCTGGCGCGCCGACTGTTGGCAACCGACGCGGGTGCCAACCGTGTCGGCGAGTTGGGGATCGGTACCAACGCGGCACTGCAGATTCTGACCGGCGATCTGTTCATCGACGAAAAGATTCTCGGTACCGTACACATCGCACTCGGACGCGCCTACCCGCAATGCGGTGGAACGAACGAATCAGCATTGCACTGGGACATCGTCAAAGATCTGCGGGCTCCGGGCTGCTATCTCTACGTGGGCGAGCTGGCTCTGATCAACGATGGCATCGTGCATCCGCTTCTGGCTTAGCGCGTTTTCCATTCCTGCAAGAACCTGAGAAAGGCTGTCGCGCCGGGGTCTGCCAGGCCGATGCTGCGCTCCTGGAGCCAGGCAGCCCGGCCGCGCCTCGATTGCACGCCCTTAGTGTCTTCGACACCCTTTTCAGCGGCTGCAATAGCCGCGCTGAGCGCGGTGTCGGTCGTCGGTGCGGTTCGGAGCGCGTCGATCGCCGGCATGAGGGCATCCAGGATGGTCTTGTCACCCCGTTGGGACTTGCCCCGGGTGCTGATGCTGTCTGCAGCCGCCTGGGCGAAGTCAATCGAGTCGGTGAGGTCGATCGTGGTCTTACCGGACCACACCTTGGACCCAGCCAGCAGCCCGCCCGCCACGAGGGCAGCCATGGTAGACGGGTTGGCATTAGCGAACGCCTTCGCGCAGGCTTTCGCCACCTCAGACGGTGACACGGAGTCGTCTAGCTGGCCGAGGGCATCGATGACAGCCTGAGAGCCGGATGAAACCGTAATTCCCAGATCGCCATCACCCAGGGCAGCATCGAGATCTCGCAATTCATCCGCGTGCGTCGAGAGGCGGGCCAGCCCGTCAGCGATGGCGGTCTTGAGTTCAGGGGTGTTCATGGATCAGGCCTCTCGAAAGAATGGTGAGCGGGCGGGAGCATTGAGCAACTCCAGCCGATCGTCATTCAGCTTCAGCACGGAAATGGACGCGCCAGCCATTTCCAGGCTGGTGGCATACTCGCCGATATACGACTTGGCGATGGTCAGGCCACGCTCGCTGGTCAGCTGGAAAATGCGCCGGTACAGAACGTAAAGTTCTTCCAGCGGCGTGGCGCCCATGCCGTTGACCAGCACCGCAATGCGGTCGCCCGACGCGATGTCGAGGTCATCGAGAATGGGGGTGAGCAACCGGGCCGCAATGAGATCAGCGCTCTCCAACGCACCGCGATGGATTCCAGGCTCGCCGTGAATGCCAATGCCCACTTCCATCTCACCGTCGGCCAGTTCAAAGGTCGGCTTTCCGGCACTCGGCAGGATCGTCGGCGATAGACCGATACCCATGGTTCCGGTGTGGTCAATGGCGTCTTGGGCGGCAGCAGCGACAGCGGCCAGGTCGTCGCCGCGTTCAGCAGCAGCGCCGGCGCACTTATACGCAAAGAGGATGCCTGCCACACCTCGACGGTCAGCCTTGCGTTCATGCGGCTGGCTGGCGACGTCGTCGGTGCCGAGCACCGAGAGTGTCTCGATGTCCTCCATCTCGGCCAGATCTGCTGCGAGTTCGAAGTTCAACACATCGCCGCCGTAATTCCCGAAGAGATACAGCACCCCGGCACCACCATCGACCGCCTGGGTTGCCTTCAAGACCTGCTCTGACGACGGTGAGGAGAAGACATTTCCGATGGCGACGCCGTCGCACAGTCCCATGCCGACGTATCCCTTGAACAGCGGGAGGTGGCCGGAACCGCCACCGGTGACGATTCCGACCTTGCCCGCAACGGGGGCGTCAGCACGCACCAGGACACGACGATCGTCACCCGGCGTTTTGAGCAGGGTAGGGTGCGCCAGCAAGATCCCCTCGACGAACTCATCGACGAAGTCGTCGGGATTGTTGATGATTTTTCTCATTGGTTTGAGTCCTTTGCCTGTAGCTGCACTTTTAATTTTCTCTGCTTGAGGACCGCGGATCGCTGGCGGTTGCGGGTGACCTGATCGATGACCATAACTCCGATCAGAATGACGCCCTGCGCGATCGCGTATTCGTAAGAGCTGAGGCGCACAATGTTGAATCCGCTCGATACGATCTGCAGGGTCAGTGTCGCCAGAACAACGCCGAGCACCGTTCCGAAGCCGCCGGTGGGGTTGGTACCGCCGAGAATTGCGATGACAATGACGAGCAATACGTAGGACGACCCGTAGTCGGCGCTCGCCGTGGGGTTACGGCTGATGATGAGTATGCCCGCCAGTGCGGCCAGCGCCCCGCTGATGAGGTAGGTGCTCATGAGGGTGCGCGTCGTGCGAATTCCCGAAAATTTTGCGGCTACCGGGTTAGCGCCCTGCAACAGAATCGTCGATCCCAATGCGGTCTTGTTGATGATCACGGCGATGATCACGGCGACGGCGATGAAGACCACGAAGAGCAGGGGAATGCCGGCGATGGCGCCCGTTCCCACAGTGTTGAGCATGGCCGGCGCGCCGTACAGCGTTTCGCCGCCGGTCCAGACGATTGCAATGCCGTTGAATATTTGCATTGTTCCCAGGGTCGCCAAGATCGGGGTGATTCCGACCTTGCTCACCAGAAGTCCGTTGATGAATCCGCCGAACAGCCCCACCACAAACCCGACCAAAACGATGACCGGGCCGAGGGAGTCCGCGAGGCCCTCGTCGGTGGCGGCGATGGTGGAATAGAGCGTGGAGATGGTGATCGTCGTGAGGTTGGCGATGGCCACGACCGACAGGTCGATGCCGCCCGTGAGCAGCGCTACCATGACCGCCAACGCCAATAAACCGATCTCGGGCGACGTGATTGCAATGTTTTGCAGGTTCAGCGGGTTCAGAAACACCTGCGGCGCGGCGATGGTGAAGATGACGAACGCGAGTAGCGTGAGCAAGATCATGCGTCCAACACCGTGAGAGACATGAAAACGTGCCAGAGAAGACGAGACGACGTTGTCTATTCGTTGATTGGTGCTCCGGGCTGTCTGCAACGCAATTTGACGCGTCTCGTTTGATTTCTGCTCACTCATGACGGCACGACCGTTTCCCGGGGCACGATGACTTTCTTGGACGCTCGACGTGCGCCCAGCGCTTGAATACCGACACCGATGACGAGCAGAAGACCCACTGCGGTGCGTTGCCAAGCCGAGGGGATTCCCATCAGGATGAGGCTGTTGTTGATGAGTTGAATCAGCAGCACGCCCAGGACGGTGCCGAGTACCGACCCGCGACCGCCGAAAATGGATGCCCCGCCCAGCACAACGGCCGCGATGATGTCGAGTTCCGTTCCGAGCAGATCTTGCGGGTTGGCGCTGCGAGTGAGCGTAACGTGCAGCACACCGCCGAAGGCGGCCAGAGCACCGACCAGGGCGTATAGGGCCAGCTGGATTCTCACGACGGAGAAACCGGCCCGCCGCGCGGCTTCGGTATCACCGCCGATTGCGTAAATGCCTCGACCAAACATCGTGCGGCGAAGCATGATGTGAACCAGCAGGCAGAGAATCACTACGGGCACGATGAGAACGTGCAGCGAGGCGACCGTGCTTCCGTCACCGATCGAGACAAGATCCATGGTTGAGAAGTTGGCCATGCTGGCGGGCAGTTCGGCGATATAGCGGGAGCCGACGTAGGCGAGCAGTACTCCCTTGAAGATTCCCTGCGTTCCCAGCGTCACGATGAGGGTCGGAAGCTTGAAACGCGCGATGAGTCCGCCGTTGATGAGCCCAAGCAGGGCCCCCAGCACGAGCGCGACCCCGAGAACGCCGAGTACACCGAAATCCATCCCGCTGGTCTGCATCAGCACGACCGTGGTGTACGCGGAGAAAATCGCGATGGCCGGGAAAGATACGTCGATTCCACCCGAGACGATCACGATGAGAACGCCGAGGGCGAAGATCATCGGAACGACAGAAGCACGGATGATGGAGAAGAATGTGCCAAAACTGAAGAAATCGGGATTGACGGCGGTCATTCCGATGATCAGGAACAACACGATGAGCCCAAGGATGCCTTCGTTGTTGGCCCCACGGAGAGCGGCCGGTGACCATCTCGTCGTCGTCTTCATGCGGACATCCGTTCTTGGATCGCATCGACCTGAATTTCGTCGCCGGTGAACGACGACGTCAACCGGCCTTGCTGAATGACAATGATGCGATTACACACAGAGACGAGCTCGGGAACGTCGTCGGAAATAACGATGAGCCCCATTCCGTGCGCGGCCTCGGCGCGCAGGAGGGTGAGGATCTCTTCCTTTGACCCAACGTCAACGCCTACTGTCGGACCGTTGAGAATGAGAATTTGGGGTTGATTGGCGAGCCATTTGGCCAGGACGACACGCTGCGCGTTTCCGCCAGAGAGACTCCGCACTGGGGCGCTCACATTGGGAGCCTTGATGTGTAGTTTGTCGAAAAAAACCGAGATGGTCCGGGCGATTCGTTTGTTATCGAGCAGGTGATTTTTCATACGATATTTGTCGAGTGAGCTGGCGATCATGTTGTCGGCGATGGATTTGTCCAGGAAAAGCCCCTGTGTGAGCCGGTCCTCGGGCACGTAGCCGATTCCGGCGTCGATGGCATCGCGGATGCTACGGATGTGCACTTTGCTGCCGTTGACGGTGGTGTGCCCGGACTCGGTCGGCAACACTCCGAACAGCGATTCGGCGATCTCGGAACGGCCCGAGCCGAGCAGCCCGGTAATTCCCAGGATTTCACCGCGGTGCAGGTCGAATGTGATGTTCTCGAATTCGCCCATGCGGGTGAGAGCGTGCACTTCCAGCACGGGCCGTTCGTCATACTGGGGTGGGTTGATGACCCGAGACTCGTCGATGTCGCGACCGGTCATATGGCGAGAGATCGATCTGCGGTCGAAGTCTGTCGCTGGGCCTGATGAGACGCGATCGCCGCTGCGCAAGATTGTGATGTCCTGCGAGATCGACAGGGCTTCTTCTAGTTTGTGACTGACAAACATCAGGGCCACTCCGCGGGCCTGAAGTTTTCGTACCAGTGCGAACAACCGGTCGACCTCGGTGTGAGTCAACGCCGTCGTTGGCTCGTCCATGATGATGACCCGGGCGTCGTTGATCAGCGCCCGACAGATTGCTGTGAGCTGGCGGTCTGCCACCGAGAGCGTTTCCACGTAGGCATCGAGGTTGAGAGTAAGACCCAGCTCCTGCACGATAGCGTGAGCGCGCGGGCGGCTCTGGGCCAGAGAAAACGTCTTACGCTTTTGGGCGACGGCGGAGGTCAGCACGATGTTCTCTGCCACTGTGAGGTTTGGAAACAGCGAGAAGTCCTGGTAAATGACCTGGATGCCCAGCTGGATGGCCTTCTTGGGAGTCATGAATGGATGCGAAACTCCGTCGATCAGGATTTCACCGGAATCCGGGCGTTCAGCGCCGCTGATGATCTTGATCAGAGTTGACTTACCGCATCCGTTTTCGCCAGCCAAACAATGAACGTGGCCTGAGGTTAGCGTGAGTGATACCCCTTTGAGGGCAGTCACGCCCCCATAGGTCTTGACGATGTTGCGTGCCTCGAGCACGGGAACTGAGCGATCGGGTGCGGTGGAGTCTGTGTTGCTCATGCTGATCCTTCGCTGAAGGGGATCCTTCGCTGAAGGGGATCCATCGCTGCAGGTGCGATGGATCCCCTGTGGCTGCTGTTCTTAGAAGTCGAAGTCGCCGACGTTGTCCTTATCCACGATGATCGATGCATTGCCGTTGAACGCATTGGCGATGCCTTCAACCGGGATCAGCGAGTTGTAACCTTCAACGCCGAGGTCGGTACCTTCTTTGATGGTGTCGCCATTGGCCAAAATCTGGGCGGCGGCGAGCATCGCTTCTCCGGCGAGTGCCGGGTCCCAGAAGAAGGCCTTGTCGATGGAGCCGTCTTCAAGGTATTTCTTGGCGACCGAGGGAATCGATGTGCCCATTACGCAGACGTCATCCTGCAGCCCCGCTTCCTGCACGGCGCGGGCGATGCCTGCGACGTCAGTTCCTGCTGAGCCTTGGAATCCCTTGATGTTCGGGTATTTGGCGAGAACTTCCTTGGCCCGCTGGTAGGCCGTGTTCTCATCTTCCTTGGACTCGATCGGGTCGGAGACCCGAGTGATTTCTGGGAAGTTCTCATCGGCGTATTCCTGTGCGCCGCCGACCCAGTCCATGTGCGTCTTGGCAGTGAGCCCTCCAACGAAGGCTGCGTACTCGCCCGTGCCGCCCATGCAGTCGCCGAGGTTTTCCATGATCAACCTGCCGTAGGAATTGTTGTCGAACGCTTCAATATCAACGTCGACGTTTTTCATACCGGCAGCTTCGTGAGCGACGACAATGATCCCCTGCTCGCGGGCCTGAGTAAGGATGTTTTCCAAGGCTTCGGGGGAGTTTGGGACCACCGTGATGGCGGTCGGGGACTGCGGCAGAAGGTCCTGAATGATCTGGATCTGCTTTTCCGGGCTGGCATCGTCGGCGCCCTGCTGGCGGGCGTCAACTCCGGTGCGGGCGGCGTAGCTGTCGACGCCGACCTCCATGCGGTCAAACCAACCAACACCGGCGATCTTGACGACCGTCACCATCGTCATGTCCTCTGGGGCGATGGACCCCGAGGCGTTGTCGCCGCCGCCCGTGCTGCCGGTCGTTCCACAGGCCGTCAAGGCCAGTGCTGCCAGACCGGCAACCGCCAAAGACTTATAGCCTCTGCGCTTCATCTTTCACTCCTTTGTGTGCGGATCAGGTGATGTCTTTAGACGCCCCCGGCGTTGGCCTCAGAAGGGCCAGCGCATTTTGTGTTTCTAGAATGCGGTGCGTTTGCGCACTTGTCAAACAGATTTAGGCAGAAATATGTAATTTCGCGCAGAAACGTGCAAGAATTCCGTATATGTCGCGCAAATGTTATAAAAGACTCAGCACGGGGGGCACGTGAGCAAACTTCGACAGTCGATCATTCTGAAAATGGTTGAAGAAGCCGGATATCAGCAGGTTGGCGCCCTCGCATCTGCCCTCGGCGTTGACGCCTCCACCATTCGACGTGATCTCGAGAAGCTTGAGAAGCTCGGCACGATTGAACGCAGTCATGGTGGGGCCTCGCTACCGGAGCCGGCTTCGCGGCAGGACGTTCCTTTCAGCGTGAAGGAGCGACAGCATGGCACCGAAAAGTCAGCTATTGGCGCGGCCATGGCCGAACGAATCGGTGACGGGCAAACCGTGCTCCTCGATAGCGGGTCAACCACCCTCGAAGTCGCCCGTCACCTGAGCAACCGCAGTGGCCTCACGTTGATCACCAACGATCTGCGCATTGGCCTCGAAATTGCAACGCATAAGCATGCGCACGTCGTCGTTCTGGGCGGCGAGTTGCTGCCGAATGTCTATACCCTCTGGGGTGACAACGCAGTCACTCAACTGAAGAAACTCAAGGTTGACGTCGCCGTGTTTGGTGCGGATGCCGTCAATGCGAACGGCATCACCAATACCAATGGGTACGAGCTAGAGCTGAAACAAACGATGCTCTCCATTGCAACGTCTGCCTTTCTCGTTGCGGACAGTTCCAAATTTGAGCGTCAGGCGCTCTTTCGCGTCTTTTCACTCGCTCAGATGACGGCGGGAATCACCGACGATCTGTTCGATCCGATCGTCGCCGCAAACTACCCAGTCCCCATCATTCGCGTACCGGTGACGCGAACCCTTCTATAAGTCAGGAATAACATGAGCGCAGTCGCATTTATCGGTTTAGGCACCATGGGACAAGGCATGGTCGCCAACCTCGTTGCTGGCGGGCACGACGTTACGGTCTGGAACCGCAGCACCGTCGTGACCGATGCGTTGCCGTCGGAGCGTGTTGTTGTTGCCGACAGCATTGCAAAAGCCGTCGCCGGTGCCGAGTTCGTGATGTATGCCCTGGCCGACGACGTGGCAGTCAACGATGTCGTTCTCGGAGCCCGGGGAATTGCGGCGAGCGTCGATGTCACGTCGATTGTCATCGACCTGTCGACCATCTCCCCGGCCGCCAGCGCAGCTGAAGCCGCGGCCTTTTCTGCGCGCGGCGTGCGCTTTCTCGACGCGCCTGTTTTTGGATCCAAGGGAGAGGCGGCCAACGGAGGTCTGTGGATCGTCGTTGGCGGGGATGAAGCGACCTTCGAAAGTTCCAAAGTCGTGCTGGAGCCGATCAGTGCCACCATGCACTACATGGGGCCGTCGGGGAATGGCGCGAAGATGAAGCTCGTGGGAAACCTCGTGGTTGCTGCCCAGCTGGAAGCGCTGGGGGAGTCACTGTCCCTCGCGAAAAAAGCCGGTCTTAATCTTCACGACGTTCTCGGCGTATTTTCGGTCACCGACTTTCGCTCTCCAATCTTTGATGGTGTCGGTTCTGCGGTTATCGCGGATGACTATTCCCCAAGCTTTGCGCTCAAGCTCATGCTCAAGGACGGCAACCTCGTGAAGGACTTCGCCGAAAGTCTCGATGTGGCGGTACCGGGCACGATGGCCACCGTTTCAACCATCGAGCGAGCCTTTGACGCCGGATACGGCGAAGAGAATGCATCCGCTCTCATCAAGGTTCTCGCCTCTGACGCCGGAGTGAACCTGGCCAAGTAGCGGGCCGCCGCCGGGTTGCTCGCACGCCTGGTCTCGATCGCTCGTATCACGCGCCTCGTGCGTCGGGCCTCGCACCTCGACCGGGCGGGGTAAGGCGAGCCGCGTGCAGAACTCAGCCATCTCGCCTCGGCTTGAATGCGCCTATGGAAAACTCTGCTGGGAGAGACTGCAGCGTGCACCCTGCGCGACTCGCGAAAGCGCCATATGCACGTCCGCGTTCGGCGCATAGGGGGCTCTCCAGCGAATCCATGACAAGAATATTGACGCCCTATTGAAAAATGAAAAGACGCTAATAGTCTTGAAAACTAAGGGTGTCTGGGGTGGCTGGCCATTCGGCAACTGCTGTCATCGATTGAAATTTGATCGTGTGAAAGCGTTGACCGTTGATTCCGACGCATCCCTGAAAGAATAATACGTTTTTCGAACCGCTCAACCACACCGCGAGCGCGATGACCGCGAACACGTGGAAGAGCATAACGGTGAGCAGCGTCGACATGAAAAAGGAGCGCGCGTACGCTCGGTATATAAAATTGATACGGATTAATAGAAATTTAGAGGAGCGGTATGAGCGGGCCGATTCCGTTTACGCCGACTTTTGGTGTCACGCCACCTGTGCTGGTCGGCCGGCGGTCGATCATTCGTGAAGCCGATGAAGCGATTACCGATGGCCCTGGCGCTCCAGATCGAGCGATGCTCATCAGAGGCGCCGGTGGTACGGGCAAGACGGCGACGCTCAATGCAATCGAGGATCAGGCTCACTATCACGGAAGACGCACGCCCGGGCTTGCCTGCGTCGGTCGTCGTCTGTGGCGATACGCGGGCGATAGCGCCACCATCACGGCCAGGCACGCTAACCGGGCCATCCCGGAAGCCAGTACCCGGCTCGGGGATCTCGTTCATGCGCCCGCCGTGCAGGCACTCTCTTCCACCGATCGTCGATACCTCCAGGCAATGGCACGGGACGACGGTGCAAGTACTTCGGCGAACATTTACATTCGCGAACAGTTGCTGGCCGACGAGTGAGCGCAAACTCGGTCACAGACCCTTCGACTCAGGTCGACCGACGCGGGTTGGGTTGCGCTGCGCCGGGCTACGAGCCCGCGGCCGCCAGGCGGTAGCCGACGCCGCGCACGGTTTCGATGCGCTCGGCCCCCGAGCTCGTGTGCCCGATCTTTCTGCGCACATTGGCCACGTGCACCTCGAGTGATCGCCGGTCGGAATCCGCCACGAGACCGCTCGTGGCGTAGCTCTCTCCGTGCATCTTCAGAATGAGTTCGGCCTTGCTGTGCACCCTGTTGCCGGGCTGGATCAGGCTCGCGAGCAGGTCGAATTCGCTGCGCGTCAGCAAAACAGATCCCCCATCTACCTCCACGAGGCGCCGTTCGGGGTTGAGGCGCAAGCCGTCGTGTTGCAGCCAGCCGCTTTTCAAGGGATCGAGATCAGTCACAGGCGTCGTTCGTCGCAGCACGGCGTCGATGCGGGCGCGCAGTTCTCCGGTTCTAAACGGCTTGGCCACGAAATCGTCGGCTCCGGCGCTCAGGCCGCGCACGACGTCGATCTCTTCGAAGCGGGCGGAGATCATGATGATGCTCCGGTCGGTGAGTAGGCGAATGCGTTTGAGGGTTTCGAAACCGTCCATGCCGGGCATGTTGACGTCGAGGGTCGTCAGGGTTGGGTTCAGGTCTTGCACGAGCTGCACTCCCGCGGCGCCGGTGCGGGCGATCTCCACGACGAATCCAGCCTCGATGAGAATGGCCTCGAGCACCTCGCCAATGTCGGCGTCATCTTCGATCACCACGGCCACGCGTTCAACGATCTCAGTCATGGCGCCCCCCGTTTTGCGTGCCACTCGAACTTTACCCGTCTGATCGGCGTATTAGCTGCGTGCTGCCGGTCTGGGTTCGACCGGTGGTTCTCAGGTGCGGGCGCTTTTAAGGGCATCGGTGTCTACACCGCTGATTCCAGTCAACACCGCTGCGGTCACGGTCGAGCGCAGCGGTGTGGGTACCGGCAGCGCCGTGAGCGGCAGCGTGAGCTCGAACCGGCTGCCCGCAGTCGACGAGTGCGCCAGGCGCAGATCGCCGCCGTGCCGCCGCGCGATGTCGCGACTGATGCCGAGGCCCAGCCCGGTACCGGTCTGGGTCGACAGCCGTGCCGACTCGGTGCGAAAGTACGGCTCGAAAACCCGCGCGCGATCGGCCGCAGCGATTCCGCATCCGCTGTCGGTAATCGCAAACGTCACCGTGTCGCCATCGCGTGTCTCGCTCACGGTCACCGTGCCGCCGACGCGGTTGTACTTGACGGCGTTGGAGAGCAGATTGTCGAAGACCTGCCGAATGCGATTCGGGTCGACCTCAGCCCAGGCCAAGGCGGCGGCGGTGACATCGATGCTGACCTGCCGCGCATCGGCGGCAGCACGGCTCGCAGCCAGGGAATGATCGATCAGCACCCGAACGTCGGTCGCCGCGCGGTGCAGCTCTAGCTGAGGGGTGCCGGTGCTGCGCGCGAGCAGCAGATCGGCGAGGATCGTCTCCATCTGCTCGACGCCCCGCACAATTACCCCGGCTCGCCGCTTCACCGTCTGTGCCTGCTCGCTCGAGCGCTGCACCAGCTCGGCGTTGCCCAAAATAGAAGTGAGCGGAGTGCGCAGTTCGTGGACGACCGCCTCGATCAGGTCGTCACGGGCCCGCACCGCCTGTTCGGTGAGCGCCGTCTGTGCTGCCAATTCGCGGCGTTTACGACGGATTCGTGTGCCCGACACCCCCGCTGCCGCCGACATAATGATCATGGTCAGCGGAAAAGCGACGAGGCGGGTGAACTCCCTGGAGTCGAATTCGGCGTAGCCCGCGAAAAAGTTGTTCGGGCTTGTCGCGATCACGACGGTGAGGCAGATCACGAAACCCCACGGGCCGAAGGAATAGGCGATCCAGATGATCGGCAGCATGAGCAGCAGCGCCCCGCCGGAAAGCATGGGATCGTCGGCCAGCGCCGTTAAACGGATCCCCAGAATATCCACCAGGGGTACCAGTAGTGACAACCGCTGAAATAGTGCGGTGCGGCTCCACAGAACGGTCGCGAGTGTCACGAGCACGATCATGGCTGCCCCGCAGGCGTACAGCACCGGGTCGAGGGTGTTCGAGCGGCCCACCACCACGGCCGTGCCCACGACCAACAGCGCCCCGAGCACTACGATCTGAAATTCCCACAGGGATCGGGCATAGTCCGCGTGGTGTCTCGCCATGCCCATTTTCCCCATGGCGGTATCCTAACCACTGGGGGCGCAAGTGGGAGTCCGTGAACGGGGTGCTGTTCCCATGAGTGTGCCGCTCAAATCGGCCCGCAACTCATGACTCGGTGAGTGAAACTCATAGTTCGGCGAGCGGATGCCGCAGCCGGCGTGTGAGCCGCCCGCATCCGCTCGCCAAGGCCGCCATCGACCAGCGCGAGCAGTCTGTGCAGCGTCGTTCAACCGGATCAGGCGGTGGCGCGCTGTCGCCTGCTCGTGGTCACCAATGCGAGGCCGAGGAGGAGCGCGGCGCCACCACCCGCGAGTAGGAGCATGGGGGTGTCGTAGCCCGTGGAGGCGAGCCCGATGTAGCCGACATATTTTTCATCTGGCGGCACCGCGGCACCCGTCACGGCCAGGGACGACTTTTCGTCGGGAACGTAGGTGACAGCGGATGCTGCGGCCGGCACGGTAAGGAGGGTCAGCGCGGCCAGTGTGGTGATGGCGAGGAGCTTCTTGAGCATGAGTAAATTCCTGTCAGAACGGTTGTTTTGGCACGAATCGAGGCGACGGGTCTGCCTCGAACGCCTCACCGTACCGAGCTTTACCGTAGATATCTACGGGGAATTGACGATTTGTCACCTATTTCGGCTGACTGTTATGCTCTCTGGCCGCGCTGCGCGGCGAAATTTACCGTGGAACAATTACGTATGATCAACGAGACTTCGCCCCCGCCGCTCTTTCTGGTGCTGAACGGCCCGAATCTCAACCTCCTTGGCACGCGCGAGCCTGAGCGGTACGGGTTCGAAACCCTGCTCGACCTCGAGGCGCGCGTCACTGCCGCGGCCGCCCGGCTGAACGTGCGGGTCGAGTTTTTTCAGAGCAACCACGAGGGCGCGCTCATCGACGCCATCCACGGCGCCCGTGGTGTGGCCACCGGACTCATCCTCAACGCGGGGGCCTACACCCACACCTCGATAGCCATTCGCGATGCGATTGTCGGCGTCGCCATCCCTACCGTCGAAGTGCATGTCACCAACGTGCATGCGCGCGAGGAGTTTCGTCACACCTCTTATATCTCCGAGAAAGCGGATGCCGTCATCGCCGGCGCCGGCTTGCTCGGCTACGTCTTCGCCCTCGAGCTTCTGGTCGCCAAGTACGCCTAATACGGGCGTTGCCCCGCTGCGTCAGACCTGACGGGGCGCATTGGCCTTCGGTGCTAGATTCTTGCTGATGTGGCGGTTGCGAACTTTGGCACGCCCGCAGTGCTGCGCAGTTCAAGAAGTTCGTCGGCCGTCATGGCGGGGCGATGCTAGCCGCGCACTCGGCTGTAGGGTGACTGTTGCGGCGCCAGCCCTCGACCGAACGGACGAACCATGCCCGATCTTGTTTTGCGCTCCGTCAGGCAGCCTGGCGACACTTCATTCTCGGATGTGCACATAACCGGCGGCGTCATCACGCAGATTGTGCCTGCCGGCACCATGCCAAGCAGCACGACGCCAAGCAGCACAGCGGTCGTCGGTGCAGACTCAGCCAGCACGCGCCCGGTCGCTGCACACTCAACCGGCACTCACGCAACCCGACCGGCCCCGGCCCCCGCTGCAGGCTCGACGGGCACGCCCGTCGCCGTGGATCTCGACGGCCGTACCGTCATCCCCGGCCTCTGGGACGAACACGTGCACTTCACCCAGTGGGCGCTCACCGGCGCCCGGTTCGACCTTTCCGCCGCTTCGTGCGCTCGCGACGCCCTCGAACTCGTGCGCGCGCAGGCCACGGCCGCGGCGCGGTCGACCCCGTTGATCGGCGTCAGATTTCGTGATGCGATCTGGGCCGACATACCAACGCTGCGCGATCTCGATGAGGTGACGCGGGGGCATCCGACCGCTTTGATCAGCCACGATCTGCACTGTGTCTGGCTCAATAGTGCGGCCGCCGAGCGTTTCGGTGTGCGGGTCGACGAATCCGGACTGCTGCGCGAACAGGCCGCGTTCGCCCTCACGATTGCGCTCGGCCAGCTGCCCGATGCCGAGGTCGACGCCCTGGCCGCCCAGGCCGGAACCCGCGCCGCAGCCCGCGGCGTCGTCGGCGTCGTCGACTTCGAAATGACCTGGAACCGCGACGTTTGGCAGCGCCGCATCGCCAGCGGATTCGACTCCCTGCGAATCGACGCCGGCGTCTACCTGGCCGACCTCGACCGCGCCATTGCCGAGCGGATGCACACCGGCGACCGCATCGCAGACACCCGCGGCCTGCTCACCGTGGGACCGCTCAAGCTGCTCATCGACGGGTCGCTGGGAACCCGCACGGCGTTCTGCGTCGACGAGTATCCGGTCGGCGGGCATGGCGTGCTCACTGTGAGTGAAGACGAGCTGGTTGAAATTCTCCTCAACGCCAACGCGGCCGGGCTGCTGCCCGCGGTACACGCGATCGGCGATGCTGCGAACACGATCGCGCTCAACGCCTTCGAACGGGCCGCCGCCGGCCGCCTCGACAGCGCCGGCCGCACCGCCCTCGCCGAGGCCATCGACCCAGCAAGCCTGGCTGCTCGCATCGGGATGACCGGTCGCGCGCCCGCCGGCCGCATCGAGCACGCCCAGTTTCTGCAGGCCGACGACTTTGCGCGCTTCGCCCGCCTAGGAGTCATCGCAAGCGTGCAACCGGAGCACGCGCTCGACGACCGCGACACCGTAGAACTGAACTGGGCCGCGGGCGCCGACCGTGTTTTCGCCCTGCGCTCACTGCTCGACGCCGGGGCGACACTCGCATTCGGATCCGACGCCCCCGTCGCACCCCTCGACCCGTTCACCGCCATGAGCGCCGCGTCGTCGCGGGCCCGCAGCGACGGCCGCGAACCCTGGCGCCCCGACCAGGTCGTGACCCGCGCCCAGGCACTCGCCGCCTCAGCCCGCGGACGCACCCGCCTGCGCGTCGGCGACGTCGCCGACATTGCCATCCTCGACGGTGACCCGCTGACCGTCTCCGACGCAGTCTTCGAACGGATGCCCGTCGCCGCGACGCTCCTGGCCGGTCGCGTCACCCACGGCGCCGACTTCTTCGCGGGCTAGCTGACCACGGACGGGTCTCAGTGGACAACTTCGGTGGGTGAAGGTCGGGCGTCACCCACCAAAGTTGTCTACTGAGTCGATGCCCTGAAACTCACGACTCCGACCAGCGAGCGACCTACCCGAACCGACCAGAAACGTAGTCCTCGGTCGCCTGCACGCTGGGGTTTGAGAACATCGTCGTCGTGTCGTCGTACTCGATGAGCTTGCCCGGCTTGCCGGTGCCTGCAATATTGAAGAACGCGGTGCGGTCAGACACTCGCGAGGCCTGCTGCATGTTGTGCGTCACGATCACGATCGTGTACTCGCTCTTCATCTCCTCGATGAGGTCTTCAATGGCGAGCGTCGAGATGGGGTCGAGCGCCGAGCACGGCTCGTCCATCAAGATCACGTCGGGCTCGACCGCAATGGCGCGGGCGATGCAGAGTCGCTGCTGCTGCCCGCCGGAGAGGCCCGATCCGGGACGCGCGAGGCGGTCCTTGACCTCGTTCCACAGGTTTGCGCCGCGGAGGGCTTTTTCGGTGAGGTCGTCGGCATCCGTTTTCGACATGCGTCGGTTGTTGAGCTTGACGCCGGCCAGCACGTTGTCCTGAATCGACATGGTCGGAAACGGGTTCGGTCGTTGAAAGACCATGCCGACCTGACGGCGCACGAGCACCGGGTCAACGCCGGGACCGTAGAGGTTGTTGCCGTCGATGAGCACTTCACCCTCGACGCGGGCACCGGGGATGACCTCGTGCATGCGGTTGAGTGTGCGTATAAACGTGGATTTTCCGCAGCCACTCGGCCCGATGAGCGCGGTCACAGTGCGGGGCTCGATCACGATGGACACGCCTTCGACGGCGAGAAAGTTGGTGTAATAGACGTTGAGGTCGTTGACTTCGATGCGCTTAGACATGAGTCCCTTTCTAAGAAGAAGTGTTAGCGGCCCAGCTTGGGCGAGAACCAGTAGGCGATCAGGCGGGCTAGTCCGTTGAGCGCCATGACGATCACAATCAGGGTGAGCGCCGCGGCCCAGGCCCGGTCGACGTACGCCTGCGAATCCGCTCCCTGGTTGGCGTATTGCGTATAGACGAACACCGGCAACGTCATCATGCGCTCACCGAACAGGTCGTAATTCATGCTCGAGGTGAATCCGGCGATGATCAGCAGCGGCGCGGTCTCACCGATCACGCGGGCGATCGCCAGCATGACGCCGGTGACGATTCCGGCAATGGATGTCGGCAGCACGACCTTGAGAATGGTCAGCCATTTCGGCACCCCGAGTGCAAAAGCAGCCTCGCGAAGTTCGTTCGGCACGAGCTTGAGCATCTCCTCGCTCGAGCGCACCACCACGGGAATCATCAGGACCGACAGGGCAATTGCGCCTCCGAATCCAAAGCGAATACCCGGGTCGTTGAACAGCAGCGCGAACAGTGCGAACGCGAACAGTCCGGCGACGATCGAGGGGATGCCGGTCATCACGTCGACGAAGAAGGTGATGGCTTTGGCGAGCTTGCCACGGCCGTACTCAACCAGGTAGATCGACGCCAGCAGCCCGATCGGCACTGAAATGAGCGTGGCCATGCCGGTCACCAGAAGCGTGCCGATGACGGCGTGCAGCACGCCGCCGCCGGCACCGACCACGTTGCGCTGCGAGGAGGTGAAGAACGTCGGCGTCAGAAACGCGGGTAGCCCGTTGACCACGGTCGTGTAGATGATCGACACGAGCGGCAGCAGCGCGATGATGAAGGCCGCGGTCACAAGCGCCGTCATCAAGCGGTCTTTGGCCTTGCGCGAGCCCTCGACCAGGCGGGACAGCACGTAGATCGCCACGCAGTACAGCACCGTGCCGAACACGATCGTGCCCACGATGTTGAAACCATCAACGGTCCCCGACAGAAAGAGCATGGCGAAGAACGCGGCCGACACGGCCCAGCTGGCCAGCAGAATCCAGAGCGAGGAGCGCCGGGGTAGCTTGCCGGCGGTGAGCGAGTTGGTCAGCGGGGAAGCTTCCAAAACGGATGTCATCAGTTGGCTCCCGAAAATGCCTTACGGCTGTTGATAATGACTCGGGCCAGCATGTTCACGAGCAGGGTGACCACGAACAGCACGAGGCCGGTGGCCAGCAGAATATTCACGCCGACGCCGTGGGCCTCCGGAAAGTTCAACGCGATGTTCGAGGCAATGGTGTTCGAATTCTGAGCGGTGAACAGCTGAAAGATAACCTCCGAGCTGGGGGAAAGCACCATGGCAACTGCCATGGTCTCACCGAGAGCCCGACCGAGGCCGAGCATCGAGGCGGAGATGATGCCGGGCAGTCCGAACGGCAGTACCGCCATGCGGATCATTTCCCAGCGCGTTGCACCGAGGGCCAGGGCGGCTTCTTCGTGCAGTAGCGGCGTCTGCAGAAAGATTTCGCGGCAGATGGCGGTAATGATCGGCAGAATCATGACGGCGAGCACAATGGCGACCGTGAAGATGGTGCGTCCGGTGCCCGAGGCGGGGCCCTGGAACGGGGTGAACCACCCGAACCATTCCACCAGGGTGGTGTAGAACGGCTGCACCATCGGGGCGAGTACGCCGATGCCCCAGAGCCCGAAGACCACCGAGGGAACGGCGGCGAGCAGGTCGACCAGATAGCCGAGCCCCTGAGCGAGCTTGCGCGGGGCGAAGTGCGAGATGAACAACGCAATGCCGATGGCGACGGGCACGGCCATGAGCAGGGCCAGGATGGCCGAGTAGATGGTGCCGAAAACCAGCGGGCCCACGTAGGACCAGAAGTTGGTCACGTCGCCGCTGAAATCATCGGGTGCGGCGACGAACGCCGGCAGGCTCTCCACGAGGAGGAAGAGTGCCACGGCGGCGAGCATGGCAAGAATCAGGCTGCCGGCAATGACGGTAGCCGAGGAGAAGATGCGGTCACCCGGTCGTTGCCTGGCCTTGACGTTCGTGGCGGCAACTGTGGTCATGCCGGGGTCTCCCTAGAAAACAAAAAAATGGTGAAATCCTGATGCGGGGTATCGGTATTGGGCTGCGAGCGTCATTCAAGAAGACGTGCACACCCCAGTCTGCCCGATCAGCCCACGCAGTTGTGCGAGAGCGGACCGGGCAGGTGTGTTCAGGTGCTACTTGACGGTCGCGAGAACCGCGGCGACGTTGGCTTCGAGCTCGGAAGACAGCGGCGCGACACCGGCGTGCTCTTCAGCAACGGCCTGGCCGGCAGCGCTGGAGATGAACTCGATGTAGGCCTTGACGAGCTCGCCCTGCGCAGCATCGGCGTACTCGTTGCAGACGATCGCGTAGCTCACCAGAACCAGCGGGTATTCCGCCGGGTTGGTGGTCTTGCGGTTCAGGTCAAGCGCGAGGTCATCGGCTGCGCGGTCGGCCACGAGGGGCGATCCGGCGACAACTTCGGCCGCGGCCTCGGGGGTGTAAGCGACGAAGTCGGTGCCGACCATGAGCTTGGCGGTGCTGAGCGTTCCGGCCTGCGATGCATCGGCGTAGCCGATCATGTTCGTGCCGTTGGTGACAGCGTCAACGACGCCCGAGGTGCCCTTGGCGCCTTCTCCGCCGAACGGAAAGGTGTCAGACGCCTTTTCGGTCCAGACGGTGGGTGCGGTCTGGCCGAGGTAATCGGTGAAGTTCTTGGTGGTACCCGAGTCGTCTGAGCGGTGTACGGCGTGAATGACCTCGGAGGGGAGGGTCGCGTCGGGGTTCAGCGCAACGATGGCCGCGTCGTCCCAGCTGGTGATGGCGCCCGAGAAGATCTTGGCGAGCGTGTCGGCGTCAATGTTGAGTTCGTCAACACCGTCGACGTTGAAGATCACGGCGATGGGGGAGATATAAACCGGAAGGTCGACAGCCTTGGAGTCGGGAGCGCAAGAGGCGAAGGTGCCCGCGAGCTCTTCGGTGCTCATGTAGGAGTCGCTGCCGGCGAAGTCGGTGCCGCCGGCGATGAAGGCTTCGCGGCCACCGCCGGAGCCGGAGGGCTCGTAGTTGATGGTCACGCCGTTGTTGGCGGTCTGGAACGCGGCGATCCAGGCCTGCTGGGCGGCGTCCATGGAGGAGGCGCCGGCGCCGTTCAGGGTGCCGGTGAGCGTGCTAGCAGATGCACCGTCGCCGGTGGTGGCAACATCGCCTTCGTTTGCTGCACAGGAGGAGAGTGCGAGGCCTGCGGCAATGGCGATGACCGCGGGGCGGCCGAAACGCTTGAAGTTCACGTGAATCCCTTTCAAGATGGAGAACAAGACATGATTGCTGGTGCGTGGGCCGGTGCTGACCCAGAACGAGGTTAAACAAGGCAGGTAACCGCCGACCGACCGCAAGGTAAACAGGAGGTAAACGCGAGATAACGCTTCGCGCATTTCGCAGGCAGCCAACGTCGTCCGATGGCGGTCCTGGCGCGCCGGCGCCGGTCGATTATAGGACTGAATTGCCAAAAGGCAATTTCGTACCATAAGATTGATCCTTGGTGTCTGGTGCCGTCTTTCGTGGCGTGTCTGGCACCAATCCCGCGTGACCAGCATTCAATACAGAGCGACAGTGAGGGTATGGCCAAAAAAGACGGTGTCATCGAAATCGAGGGCGCGGTAGTCGAAGCTCTGCCCAACGCGATGTTTCGCGTTGAGCTGTCAAACGGCCACCGAGTTCTTGCCCACATCTCGGGCAAGATGCGTCAGCACTACATCCGTATCCTTCCAGAGGACCGCGTGATCGTTGAGCTGAGCCCGTACGACCTGACCCGCGGCCGGATCGTCTACCGCTACAAGTAACGACTGCTGTAAGTAACGGCCGACGGCATCCCGTTGGTACGAAGACAGCGAAAAACAAGGAATCACCATGAAGGTCAAGCCCAGCGTTAAAAAGATCTGTGACAAGTGCAAGGTCATCCGCCGTAACGGCAACGTGATGGTCATCTGCGAGAACCCGCGTCACAAGCAGCGCCAGGGTTAATCTCCCTTCGAGATTTACCTGAGTATCCGCAGTAAATAAGCACAGCTAGATAGCAGTTCCGGGAGCTCTTCGGGGTGACACCATCGGTTGGAGGCCGGTGTACAGGAACTGTTACAGACCTCCATCACTAAACAGGAGACACAATGGCACGTCTAGCCGGCGTCGACATCCCGCGCGATAAGCGCGTGGAAGTTGCATTGACATACATTTACGGTGTTGGCCGTACGAGGGCCCTCAAGACCCTCGCCGACACTGGAATCGACGGAAACATCCGCGTCAAGGATTTGAGTGACGACCAGCTCGTCCTTCTTCGCGACTACGTCGAGGGCACCTTCAAGGTTGAGGGTGACCTCCGCCGTGAGGTTGCCGCCGACATCCGCCGCAAGGTTGAAATTGGCAGCTACGAGGGCATCCGCCACCGCAAGGGCCTGCCCGTTCGCGGTCAGCGCACCAAGACCAACGCTCGCACCCGCAAGGGCCCGAAGCGCACCGTAGCCGGCAAGAAGAAGGCGCGCTAGGCCTCGGCCTAGCCCGCTAACGCCTTTAGGATTCAGGAGAAATTCATGGCACAACCCAAGTCGGCCGTACGGAAGCCGCGTAAGAAAGAAAAGAAGAACATTGCTGTGGGCCAGGCCCACATCAAGAGCACCTTCAACAACACGATCGTGTCGATTACCGACACGACCGGTGCCGTCATCAGCTGGGCCTCGTCGGGCCAGGTTGGTTTCAAGGGTTCGCGCAAGTCGACCCCCTTCGCCGCACAGCTGGCCGCCGAATCGGCCGCCCGTCAGGCGCAGGAACACGGCATGAAGAAGGTAGACGTCTTCGTCAAGGGACCCGGCTCAGGCCGTGAGACCGCGATCCGTTCGCTGCAGGCCGCTGGCCTCGAGGTCGGATCGATCAACGACGTGACGCCCCAGGCTCACAACGGATGCCGTCCGCCCAAGCGCCGCCGCGTCTAAAGTACTCGCTGTCATCTCGACGGGCCCGGCACTTGATTGTTGCCGAGCCCCGTCGGGACTCTTTTCTTTCAACTTTTCACACCCTCGTCATTGCAAGTGTCATATAGCGGACACTTAGCCGAAAGGAATCAACAGTGCTTATTGCACAGCGTCCAACGCTCACCGAAGAGAACATCTCGGAGTTCCGTTCACGGTTCATCATCGAGCCGCTCGAACCTGGCTTCGGCTACACCCTCGGCAACTCGCTTCGCCGTACTCTGCTCTCCTCGATTCCGGGCGCTGCTGTAACCAGCATCCGTATCGATGGCGTGCTGCACGAGTTCAGCACCGTTCCCGGTGTGAAGGAAGATGTCACCGAGATCATCCTGAACATCAAGGGCCTCGTCGTCTCGAGCGAGCACGACGAGCCCATCACCGCGTACCTGCGCAAGCAGGGTGCCGGCCAGGTTACAGCCGCTGACATTTCGGCTCCGGCCGGCGTCGAGGTGCACAACCCGGAACTGGTCATCGCAACCCTCAATGACAAGGCGAAGTTCGAACTCGAACTGACCATTGAGCGTGGCCGTGGTTACGTCTCCAGCACCCAGAACCGCAACGAGTTCTCCGAAGCCGGCCAGATTCCGGTCGACTCGATCTACTCGCCCGTACTCAAGGTGACCTATCGTGTCGAGGCAACTCGTGCCGGTGAACGCACTGACTTCGATCGCCTCGTCGTTGACGTGGAGACCAAGTCGGCCATTTCGCCGCGCGACGCTATCGCATCTTCTGGTCGCACCCTGACCGAGCTGTTCGGTCTGGCCCGCGAGCTCAACACCGCCGCCGAGGGCATCGAGATTGGCCCAGCGCCGGTTGACGCTGTGCTCTCGACCGAGCTTTCGATTCCGATCGAAGACCTCGACCTGTCGGTGCGCTCGTACAACTGCCTCAAGCGCGAAGGCATCAACAACGTCAGCGAACTGGTCGCCCTGTCGGAGACGCAGCTGATGAACATCCGCAACTTCGGGCAGAAGTCGGTTGACGAAGTGAAGGACAAGCTCGTTGAGCTCGGCCTGTCACTGAAGGATTCGGTTCCCGGATTCGACGGTGCGCACTTCTACAGCGGCTACGAAGAAGAGACCAACTAAGGCTCGCGCTTCCCGCTGCCTTTCGATTTTTTGATACTGGAGATTACCAATGCCTAAGCCCACAAAGGGCCCCCGTCTCGGTGGCGGCCCGGCGCACGAGCGCCTCATGCTTGCGAACCTGGCCGCGGCCCTGTTCACCCACAAGTCGATCAAGACGACCGAGACCCGTGCCAAGCGCCTGCGTCCGCTCACCGAGCGCATGGTGCAGTTCGCCAAGCGCGGCGACCTGCACGCCCGTCGTCGCGTTCTCGCGACGATCACCGACAAGACCGTCGTGCACGAGCTGTTCACGGTTATCGCCCCGCAGGTCAACGAGCGTCAGGGCGGCTACACCCGCATCACGAAGCTCGGTTTTCGCAAGGGTGACAACGCCTCCATGGTGCAGATGGAGCTCGTTCTCGAGCCTCTGACCCCCAAGGTCAAGCCCTCCAAGACCGCGACCGTTGCCGCGACCCCCATCGGGTCCGAGAACGTCGTTGTCGAAGACGTCGTTGCTGAAGACGTCGTGGCTGAAGACGCAGCTGTTGAAGACGTAGCCGTTGAAGACGCTGCCGTCGAGGCCGACAAGAAGTAGCACCACCATCGAAGGGGGGGCCGACGAAAGTTGGCCCCCCTTTTTTGCACCCCTTTTTCGCGAAAGTGGGTAAGCGGTTGCTTCAGCTAGCGTGAGGCATCCTTTCACCCGCTCTCGCGTGAAGATAGGGTTTAGATATGGGCGACTATACGACTTCACTGGCCGAACGCGTGGGGATTGTTGGGGCTCCCGTTCTTCCTGTGCATCCCGATGTCTCCTCGTGGCGTGCCGCCACCGGTGATGACATCGACGGTATCTGGCAGCTGCGCCAGGCCATGGGCGAGGTTGACCACCCCAACTACCTCACTGCCCGCGGTGCGATCGCCGCCGACTTCGGTTACTCTCACTTTCACGCTGAGCTCGACTCGCTCGTCGGAATCGACGCGGCCGGCCGTATCGTTGCTGTCGCCATGGTCATGTTTCCGCCGCGCCAAGTGAGCCTGGTGCGCTCGATGCCGATCGGCGGGGTGCACCCGTCACTTCGCGGTCGGGGAATCGGTCGCCAGCTGTTGGCCTGGCAACTGGCGCGGGCGAAGCAGCAGCTCGCCTCGTCGCCGAAGACCCTCCCTGGCTGGATCCTGACCTACGCCGACGAACGCTCGCCGCAGAATTCACACCTGTTCGAGCACGCGGGCCTGACTCTGGCTCGCTACTTTCTCACCCTCGAACGTGCTTTAAATACCCCGGTGCGCGTCATCGAGCCCGCCGAAGGTATTCAAATTTCGGCATATACCTCCGATCTGTCGGCGGCGGTGCATCGCTGCCGCGACGATGCCTTCATGGACCACTGGGCCAGCCAGCCGATGAGCGACGAAAACTGGAACGCCTTCGTCGGCGGAAAATGGTTTCGCCCCGACCTGTCGTTCGTCGCCCACGCGACAGATGCCGAGGGTGTGGAGAAAGTCGTCGGCTTCGTACTGTCGACCGCGAACGAGAACGTCTGGGCCAGTCAGGGTTTCACCGGCAGCTATATTGACCTGGTCGGCGTTTTAAGCGCATGGCGCGGTCGCCATATCGCGCAATCTCTCCTGGCTGCCCAGCTTGGGGCAGGCCGTGTTTTAGGCCACGAGCGGGTGACTCTGGCGGTCGACTCCGCGAGCCCCACCGGAGCCCTCGGCCTCTACACCGGCATGGGTTTCGTGCCCACGCATCGCAAGATGGCTTACACGCAAGAGTTCTGATTCTCAGCCGGGCGGAGCCGCCCACATTCACGCGTGTACGGCTGCTGGGCGGTACGTCGTCGCTTGGTCTTGGCTCTCAGCGGTACGGCGGGACCGTGGGCGCGTCGGCGTCGCGCAGCAGCCAGCTCATGTCGGGCAGCGGCGGTAGTGCGGCCAGACGCTCCAGCGCCGCACGCACCTCGTCGGCGTAGAGCTGACCGCCGCGCGGGCCCGGATGAACGTGATCGCCGGCGAGCAGATCGAGGTGCCCGGCGATCGTGTCGTGCCAGTTGGCGAGCTCGACCCGCCTGTTGCCCGAAGCGAATTCGGCCAGGGTCGCGTTGACCCCGTCGGTCCAATCGCGTTCGGCGTAAGCGTTCACGAGCACGAGCTGCCGGTCCGGGCCGAGAATGCGCAGAATGTCGACCAGCTCACTCGCCGTGATCGGGCCGTTGGTGCCGAGCCCGATCACGACCACCGAATGCAACTGACCAGCGGCCTTGAGCGCCAGCAATATGTCGTCAGCGGAATACATTCCGCGCGACACCGAAGCATCGATCGTGATGCCCGTGAGGGTGGACTGCAATTCGGGAGCCGAGGCGAGCATGACCGAGTCGCCGACAGCGGTGATCAGCCTCTCGGCCGGGGCCGGAGTTGCCGTGGCCTGGCGGGCCGCCTCGGCGGCCGCAGCCTGCGCGGCGGCGCGCGCCGCAGCATCCACTGCCCGTTGGCCGCGTTCGATGCGCAGTTGCACCGTGGTCTGGGCGGGGGCGGCCACGACAGCGGCCGTGGTGCCGCCGACCAGCAGCAACGAGAAAGTCGCGGCGGCCGCGACCAACCGGCGTCGATGCGCGGGGCCGGTCACGAGCGCACCGATCCAACGGATGCTGCCGCGCAGGCCGATTCGCCGGATCGGCTGCTCCAGCCAGCGGTAAGACAAGCCCGCGCAGACCAGGGTGATCGCTGTGGCGAGCAGCCCGATCGGCAGCAGGCCGCCGGTCGGCCACAGTAGCTGCACCAAAACGAGCAGCGGCCAGTGCCACAGGTAGATTCCGTAGGAACGTTCGCCGAGGTAGCGCAGCGGCGTCGCGTCGAGCAGCTGGCCGAATCGGCCGCCACGCACTCCGGCCCAGATGGCTAGTGCTGTGGCCAGGCTCACAGCGACGAGCCCGCCGCGGTAGGTGATGCCGCCGTCTTCGGGCAGCCAGATGGCGAACGCGATGATCGCCCCGATCGCAGCGGCGCCGAGCCAGGGCCGCAGTCGGGGCAGCTCGTTGCGTTGCCCACTGGGACGGCGCAGCAGCAGGGCGAGGGCGGCGCCGGCGAACAGTCCGAAACTGTGCGTGTCCGAGCCGTAGTAAACCCGGGTCGGGTCGGTCCCCGGCTGATACAGCACGCTCATCCAGATTGCGGAGGCGACGAATAGTGCGGTGACGATGGCGAGCCGCAGGCGCGGGCGGCGAAGGAGCAGCACGGCTAGCAGCATCAACGGCCAGACCAGGTAGAACTGCTCCTCGACGGCGAGCGACCAGAGATTGCGCAGCAGCTCGGGCTCGTTCACGCTGAAATAGCTGTTGTCCGTCGCGATCGACACCCAGTTATAACCGAATGTCGTGGCGCCGAGCAGCTGGGCGCCGAGGCCGACGAGAACATCACCGCCGATCAAAAATGCCACGGTGCAGCTGATCAGAATGACCGGTACGAGCGGCGGCACCAGACGCCGGGCGCGCCGCTGCCAAAACCGTCGCAGCGAGATGCGCCCGGTGCGGGTGTGCTCGGAGACGAGCAGGCCCGTGATGAGAAAACCGCTGATCACAAAGAAGACGTCGACGCCGATGAAGCCTCCGGGTAGCAGTACCGGAAAGAAATGGTAGAGCACGACGGCGATCACAGCGAGGGCACGCAACCCATCGAGACCGGCTAGACGGCCGCTGCGCGCGGCCGGTGTTGTGGCAGCCAGGGCCGGATTGTTGTCCGGCCCGATCACGGGTTCTTCGAGCACGGCGGCGCCGGTCGACGACGGAGTCCTCCCGGTAATGGGAGACGGTGCGACAGGGCGGGTCATGGGCAAGGTGAACATTCACGTGCCACGCGCACGGGGGTCATGGCGGGGGCGGATTCAACGATAACCCGCACGCGCCGCCTAGGCTTACCCTTGTGAATCATTTTGTACCCCGCGCCGGTCATGCCGCGCCAGGGTCCACGCGCATCAGACTTGACCTCGCCTACGACGGCACGGATTTCACCGGCTGGGCCCGCCAGCCAGGCTTTCGCACCGTGCAGGCCGACATCGAAAACGGGCTCGCCGGAATTCTGCAAAGCTTTCCCCCGCACCCCACTCTGATCGTCGCCGGTAGAACGGATGCCGGGGTGCACGCCCGCGGGCAGGTCGCCCATTTCGACCTCACCGCCGAGCAGGCACACTCCCTCGTGCGCATCCAGCGCGGTACCGGAAATCGCCCGCCGGTCGACCTTGGCACCGCAGTGCTGCGCCGCCTCGGCGGCATCCTGGTGACCAAGCCCGACATCGTGCTGCGCCGCGCCACGGTCGTGCCCGGCGGTTTCGACGCCCGATTCTCGGCTATGTGGCGCCGCTACGAGTACCGCCTCGCCGACCCCCTCGCGCTGCACGACCCGCAGCAGCGACTGCGCACCACGTGGCATCCGTTTAAACTCGATTTGGCTGCGATGGACGCAGCGGCGGCGACCCTGGTCGGCCTGCACGACTTCGCCGCCTACTGCAAGCCCCGACCCGGTGCCACGACCATCCGCACCGTGCAGGACTTTCGCTGGCGGCGCGATGACGACGGGCTCCTTATCGCGACCATCAAAGCGGATGCCTTCTGCCACAGCATGGTGCGCGCCATGGTCGGCGCCTGCGTTGCCGTGGGAGAGGGGCGACTCGACGGCAGCACCCTCGCGCACCTGCACTTCGACAAACACCGCATCAGCGAGTTCAAGGTGATGCAAGCGCACGGCCTGACGCTGATCGACGTCGGCTACCCGGAAGACGCCGAACTCGCGCTGCGCGCCGTCGCCACCCGCAACCGGCGGTCGCTGCCGGTCGCTGCCAAAGTTGCGCCCGCAACACTCTGAGACTAGTGTTTATCCTTGGTGTCTGTGCGTTGCAGCACGGCACCCGAACGTGAGCCCTCCATCGACAGCGTTCTCCTCACGAGAACACGCCCGGAGCGGGATTCACGAACACCTCCGTTCGAAAAAGCAGAAAGCAGCACACTAGTGACGCGCACTTACAGCCCCAAGGCAAGCGAACTCCAGCACGACTGGGTAGTCATCGATGCCACCGATATCGTCCTCGGACGTCTGGCCAGCCACGCGGCAATCCTGCTGCGCGGCAAGCACAAGGCCACCTTCTCACCGCACATGGACGGTGGCGACTTCGTCATCATCATCAACGCCGAGAAGGTTGCCCTTACCGGCAAGAAGCTCGACTTGAAGATCGCTTACCGCCACTCCGGTTACCCGGGCGGACTCACGGCGACGAACTACTCCGAGATGCTCGAGAAGCACCCGACCCGTGCGGTTGAGAAAGCGATTCGCGGCATGCTGCCGAAGAACTCGCTCGGTCGCACCCAGCTCACCCACCTGAAGGTTTACGCCGGTTCCGAGCACCCGCACTCCGCTCAGCAGCCCACGCCGTACACCCTCAGCCAGGTCGCGCAGTAGCGCCGGCAACCAGACTTCTCGACTCTTAGATAAAAAGGATTCCCATCATCGTGGCGAAGATCGCAGACCAGATTGACCAGGCTCCGGAGAGCTACTCCACCGAGACTCCGGCCGAAACCGTAACCAAGGCGCCCCGCGCCGTCCTCAACGTTCCCGGCGCAGCCGTTGGCCGTCGCAAGCAGGCCATCGCCCGCGTGCGCATCGTCCCCGGCTCCGGCACGATCGTTGTCAACGGCCGCGAGTTCGCCGACTATTTTCCGAACAAGCTGCACCAGCAGCTGATCAACGACCCGTTCAAGGTTCTTGACCTTCTCGGCTCGTACGACGTCATCGCCCGCATCACCGGTGGTGGCCCGTCCGGCCAGGCCGGCGCGCTTCGCCTCGGCATCGCGCGCTGCCTCAACCTGATCGACGAAGAGAATAACCGCGCCATCCTCAAGAAGAACGGCTTCCTCAGCCGTGATGCTCGAGTCAAGGAGCGTAAGAAGGCCGGACTCAAGAAGGCCCGTAAGGCACCTCAGTTCAGCAAGCGCTAACCCGATTGCCGACGACGATATGACTCGTCTGTTCGGCACGGACGGCGTTCGGGGCTTGGCCAACCGTGATCTCACGGCTGGCCTGGCCCTGAGCCTTGCCCAGGCCAGCGCCGCAGTGCTGACCAAGGGTCGTCGTGCTCAAGCACGCCTCGAACAGGGTCGAAGGCCCGTTGCTGTGGTCGCCCGCGACCCGCGAATTTCCGGTGAATTCTTGACGGCTGCCGTCTCGGCCGGCCTGGCCTCCAGCGGTGTCGACGTGCTCGATGCCGGAGTCATCCCGACGCCCGCTGCTGCCTTCTTGATCAACGACATCGGTGCCGACTTCGGTGTGATGATTTCTGCCTCACACAACGCGGCGCCCGACAACGGCATCAAGATCTTTGCCTTTGGCGGAACCAAACTTCCCGACGACGTCGAGGACCGCATCGAGTCCTACATTGGACGCGACACCCTGATGCCGATCGCCGGCGACGTTGGACGCATTCGTCGTTTCGCCGACGCCGAAGACCGCTACGTCGTGCATCTGCTCGGCACACTGCCGCACCGCCTCGACGGCATTCACGTCGTGCTCGATTGCGCCCACGGCGCTGCTGCCGGAGTTTCGCCGCAGGTCTTCACGGATGCCGGCGCTCGCCTCACCGTGATCGGCGCCAACCCTGACGGACTCAACATCAACGATGGCGTGGGGTCGACCCACCTCGACAACCTGGCGCGTGCCGTGCTCGAGCACGGTGCCGACATCGGAATCGCTCACGACGGCGACGCCGACCGCTGCCTCGCGGTGGACCGCGAGGGCAATATCGTCGACGGCGACCAGATCATGGCCATCCTCGCCGTGTCGATGGCCGAGCGCGGTGTGCTCAAAGACCGTACGCTCGTGGCCACAGTCATGAGCAACCTCGGCTTGCGCAAAGCGATGGCAGCCAACGACATCGCCATGGTGCAGACCAAGGTCGGCGACCGGTACGTGCTCGAGGAGCTTAACGCCCACGGGTATTCGCTCGGCGGTGAGCAGAGCGGCCACGTCATCATGACCAAGTTCGCGACGACCGGCGACGGCATTCTCACCGGGCTGCACCTCGTGGCCGAAATGGCGCGCACCGGTAAAACGCTCGCGGAACTCGCATCCGTTATGACGGTCTATCCGCAGATTCTGGTGAACGTGCGTGGAGTGAACCTCAGGGGTCTCGCTGATGATCAGATTATTGCTGACGCTGTCGTGGCCGCGGAGACCGAACTCGGCGACACCGGTCGGGTGCTGCTGCGCCCTTCTGGCACCGAGCCCATGGTGCGCGTCATGGTGGAGGCTGCTGATCAGCCGACCGCCGACCGTCTGGCGCACTCCCTCGCCGACGTAGTGCGCGACCGTCTGGCCCTGTAGTTTCGGTGCACCGGGTCCGGACCCCGAAACCAAGCCCATGCTCTATCGGGGGCACCGTTTCCAGGCCCGCTCTCCGGTCGCAGCGGACCGGAGATTTGTAGGGTCAGACCTTGCGCAGGAGCACCTTCGAGACGGCGTGCGTGGGGTCCTTTCGCAGCACGAGTGTCGCCCGCGACCGGGTTGGGCGAATGTTCTGCAGCAGGTTGGGCTCGTTGATGCTGGTCCAGATGCTGCGCGCCTTGGCGCGGGCCTCGTCCTCCGTTAGAGCGGCGTAACGGTGAAAGAACGAGTTCGGGTTCGCGAACGCGCCGCGTTGCAGCTTGAGAAAGCGTTCCTCATACCAGCGGGCGATGTCCTGGGTGCGGGCATCCACATAGACCGTGAAGTCGAACAGGTCGCTCACTGCGAGGCCGTGGCCCGGCCCGGGCGGCTGCAACACGTTGAGGCCCTCTACGATGAGAATGTCCGGCTGGCGCACAACGATCTGCGCGTCGGGCACGATGTCGTAGCTCAGGTGCGAATAAAACGGCGACCGCACCTCGGGGGCACCGCTCTTGACCGCGCTCACGAAGCGCAGCAGGGCCCGTCGATCGTAAGACTCGGGAAATCCCTTGCGTTCCATCAGCCCACGGCGAGAAAGCTCGGCGTTAGGAAACAGAAAACCGTCGGTCGTGACGAGCTCGACCCGGGGGGTGTCGTCCCAGCGGGCCAGCATCTCCCGCAGCAAACGCGCGGTGGTCGACTTGCCGACCGCGACCGAACCGGCTACACCGATCACAAACGGAGTAGGGCGGGCGTGCTGACTGAGGAACCCGCTCGTTGCCCGATGCAGTTTGCGCGCGTTCGCCGCGTAGAGATTGAGCAGCCTACTTAGCGGAAGGTAGACATCCGACACCTCGTTGATATCGAGCGGCTCGCCGAGGCCTCGCAACTGCACAATCTCGGTCTCCTTGAGCGGCAGCAGCGTGGTCGGCGCGAGAGCCGCCCAGTCGGCTCGGTCAAGCTCCACGAAGGGGGTACCGTGGCCGTTCATTACAGGGGCCAGCACCGGATCGGACATTCCACCAAGCTTAGTCCGGCTAAAATCGACTTCCATGTGCGGAATCGTAGGTTATGTCGGAAGCAACAAGACCGTAGACGTACTCATGGGAGGGCTTGGACGACTCGAGTATCGCGGCTATGACTCCGCGGGTATCGCAGTGATTGACGAGTTCGGGGTACTCAACACGGCCAAGAAAGCCGGCAAGCTCGTAGCCCTCACCAACGAGCTCAAAGCCCACCCGATCAACGACGGCAGGACCGGCATCGGTCACACCCGCTGGGCTACCCACGGTGGCCCCAACGACGAAAACGCGCACCCGCACCTCGGCGACAACAACAAGCTCGCCCTCATCCACAACGGCATCATCGAGAACTTTGCCGAGCTGCGGGGCGAACTGCTCGCTGAGGGCTTCACCTTTTTGAGTGAAACTGACACCGAGGTGGCCGCTGTGCTGCTCGGCCGCGAATACCGGCGCGTCGGCGACCTGGCCGAGGCTTTTCGCACCGTCGTCGCCCGCCTCGACGGCGCGTTCACGCTGCTGGCCGTGCACCAGGACCAGCCCGGCGTTGTAGTCGGCGCCCGTCGCAACTCCCCGCTCGTCATCGGCCTCGGCGACGGTGAAAACTTTCTCGGCTCCGATGTGGCCGCGTTCGTCGAATACACCCGCCGCGCCGTCGCAATTGGCCAGGACCAGATCGTCACCATCACAGCGGATGCCGTCACCGTCACCGATTTCGACGGTCACCCGGTCGAAACCGAGGAGTTCGACGTGGCCTGGGACGCCTCGGCGTCGGAGAAGGGCGGCTGGTCGAGTTTCATGGCCAAGGAAGTTTCTGAGCAGCCGGATGCCGTCGCCAACACCCTGCGCGGTCGCATCATCGACGGGCACGTTGCCGTTCCCGAACTGACGGCATTCGGCGATGACGTGCTCGCCGGCATTCGTCGGATCGTCATCATCGCCTGCGGAACCGCCGCCTACGCCGGCCAGGTCGCAAAGTACGCCATCGAAAAGTGGGCGCAGGTTCCCGTTGACGTCGAGCTCAGCCACGAGTTCCGCTATCGCGACCCGGTGCTCAGCGACGACACCCTGGTGGTTTCGATCAGCCAGTCCGGTGAGACCATGGACACGCTCATGGCCGTCAAGTACGCCATGTCGCTCGGTGCCAAGGCGATCTCGATCTGCAACACCCAGGGCGCGACCATCCCGCGCGAGAGCGACGCCGTTATTTACACCCACGCCGGCCCTGAGGTTGCCGTGGCCTCGACCAAGGCCTTCGTCGCGCAGATCACCGCGCTCTACCTGTTCGCGCTCCACCTGGCCCGAGTGCGCGGCAGTCTCACCGAGGCCGAGCAGGCCGTGCAGGTTGCCGAGCTGCAGGCGATTCCGGCGAAAATCGAGACCGTTCTGAAGGTTGAAGACGAGGTACGCCAGTTGGCTCGTTGGATGAGCGACACTCGTGCTGTGCTGTTCCTCGGGCGCCACGTCGGTTTTCCGATCGCGCTCGAGGGTGCGCTCAAGCTCAAGGAGCTCGCCTACATTCACGCCGAAGGCTTCGCCGCCGGTGAGCTCAAGCATGGTCCGATCGCGTTGATCGAGCCCGGCCAGCCGGTGTTCGTCGTGGTACCGAGCCCGCGCGGCTCCGCGCACCTGCACCCCAAGGTCGTCTCCAACATTCAGGAGATCCGCGCCCGCGGTGCCCGCATCATCGCCATCGCCGAGGTCGGCGACGCCGCCGTTCTGCCGTTCGCCGACACCGTCATTCGCATTCCACTCGCGGCGCCGCTGTTCGAGCCGCTGCTGGCCGTGGTGCCGCTGCAAATGTTCGCCATGGAACTCGCCACTGCCAAGGGCCTCGACGTCGACCAGCCGCGAAACCTCGCGAAATCTGTCACGGTCGAATAGCCCGCAGTGATCAAGGGCATCGGGGTCGACGTGGTCGATCTGGCGCGGTTCACCCGCCAGGTCGAGCGCACGCCGGGCCTGGTACCGCGCTTGTTCGCTGAGAGCGAACGCAGACTGCCGGCGCATTCGCTCGCCGCGCGTTTCGCCGCCAAGGAAGCCCTGATCAAGGCCCTCGGCGACAGCGCTGGGGCCACCTGGCAAGAGATGGAAATCGTGAACGACCCGCACGGCAACCCCGAATTCAAGCTCAGCGGGGCCGCCCGCCAAGCCCTGACAGATCGCGGAATCAGCCGGGTGCACGTCACCATGACGCACGACGCCGGCGTGGCTTGCGCTTTCGTCGTCGCCGAGGGGGAGTGATGAGCGGGTTTCGCGAGGCCGTGATCGATCTCGCCGCGATCCGCAGCAATATGACGCACCTACGCGAGCTGGTCGGCACCCCGCACGCCATGGCCGTGGTGAAGGCCAACGCCTACGGCCACGGCGCCGTCCCGGTTGCCCGTGCCGCCCTCGCCGGTGGTGCCGACTGGCTCGGCGTGGCCGACATCGACGAAGCCCTGCAACTGCGTGACGCCGGAATCGACGCGCCGATCCTGGCCTGGCTGCACGATCCAGACGCCGATTTCAGCGCCGCCATCGACGATGACGTCACCCTCGGCCTCTCATCAGCGCTCCAACTGCAACGGGCAGCGGATGCAGCCAAGGAACTCGGCCAGAGCGCATCCGTTCATCTCAAACTCGAGACCGGGCTCAGCCGCAACGGTGTGCACGAAAGCGACTGGGCCGAGGTGTTCGCGCTGGCCGTGGCCCTTGAGCAGGTCGGGCTGCTGCGCGTCGACGGCGTGATGAGCCACCTCGCCAACGCCTCAGCTATCGATGACCAGCAGGCGCTGGAGTGTTTCGAGCGTGGTGTCGCCGCCGCTCGCGCCGCCGGGTTGACCCCGACGCTCGTGCACCTCGCCTCCTCCGAGGCCGCGCTGCGGCTGCCAGCCGCGCGTTTCTCGATGGTTCGCCTGGGTATCACCCTGTACGGGTTGTCGCCGTTTGAGGATGCGACCTCGGCCGACCTCGGGCTCGTGCCGGCCATGACCCTGCGCGGCCGGGTGGCCCTGGTGCGCCGGGTGAGCGCGGGTGCCGGTGTCTCTTACGACTATCTCTGGCGGGCGCCGGAGGACTCCACGCTCGTGCTCGTGCCGCTCGGTTACGCCGACGGAATTCCGCGGCAGGCCTCCGGCAATGCGCTCGTGCAGATTCAGGGCACGACCTACCCGCTGGTCGGGCGGGTGGCGATGGACCAGTTCGTGGTCAATCTCGGAGCTGGCAACCCGGGCGTGGCCGTCGGCGACACGGTCGTGCTGTTCGGCGACCCGAGCACCGGAGCGCCGAGCGCGACCGACTGGGCCGACGCCGCCGGCACGATCAACTACGAGATCGTCACCCGCATCGGACACCGGGTACCCCGGCGGCACATCCATGGCTGAGCGCACGCGCACCATCCCCGATGCCGCCGCCATGCACCGCTTCGGCATCGGCCTTGCGGATACGCTGCGGGCCGGCGACCTGATCGTGCTCACCGGGCCACTAGGCGCGGGCAAGACCACCCTCACTCGCGGCCTCGGCGAGGGATTGCAGGTGCGCGGCGCCGTCACCAGCCCGACCTTTGTGCTCGCGCGCACGCATCCGAGCCTCGTCGGCGGGCCACCGTTCGTGCACGTCGACGCCTACCGTCTGAACAGCGCCATGGAGCTCGACGACCTCGACATCGACTTCGCCCACTCCATCGTGGTCGTCGAATGGGGTCGCGGCCTGCTCGACGGCATCACCGAGTCCTGGCTCGACATTGAAATCGAGCGACCGCAGGGCCGATCCGAGGCCATCAGCGAAGCGGATGCCGTGGCATCCGTTCTCGATCTGGATCACGATCTTGACGAACCACGCACGGTCCGGTTGATCGGTCACGGGCCACGCTGGGCAGATGCGACCGACTTTGCGGCGTGAAAGTTTCGTTCAGCCGTCGTGCGCTTTATGACCGGGTTGCGCCCGCGCAGCGACTCGCGCGCGAAGTGCTTGCCGCATCAAAGCTAGGCTGAACGGGTGCTACTCGCCATCGATACCTCTGCCGGCACGAGCGTCGCCGTGGTCGACCTCGAGCGCGGGATCATCGCCGAGCGCGGCGAGCCAGACACCATGCGCCACGCTGAAATCGTCGGCCCGTTCATTCTCGACTGCCTCCGCGAGGCGAAGGTCACCTCGGCTGATCTCTCCGGTGTGGTCGGCGGCATGGGCCCGGGCCCGTTCACCGGCCTGCGCGTCGGCATCGCCTCGGCGCGCGTGTTCGCCCTCGGCGCCGGCAAGCCGCTCGTGCCCGTGATCAGCCACGACGCCATCGCCTACGGCCATTACCGCCGCGGCCACACCGGCCCGCTCGTCGTCGTCACCGACGCTCGCCGCCGCGAAATCTACTGGAGTGCCTACAGCGAAGCGGATGCCGTCGGCCTACCTGTGCGCGTCGGCCCACCAGGACTCGCCAAACCGGCCGAGCTCGACGCGCCGAACTGGCAGCACGCGGGTTGGCCGCGCCTCGACGCCGCCACGGTGCCGGCCGGGGAACTCGGCCTGGTCGCCGAACTCAGCTACGCCCATCGGCGCCCGCTTGCCGCCAATGAACCGCTCTACCTGCGCTCACCCGACGTCACGCTCTCCGCCGGACCCAAGCGGGTCAGCCGATGACCTGGCAGCTGCGCCGTGCGCACAAGGCCGACCTTGCGGCGATCATGCACCTCGAGACCAGCATTTTCGAGAACGATGCCTGGTCGCCACCGATGATGGCCCAAGATCTCGGCGACCCGGCCTGCTACTACCTGGTCGCCTTTTCGCCGGACGACCCGAGCAGCATTGAGGCCTACGCCGGGCTGCTCGCCCCACCGGGAGCTACCGAGGGCGACATCCAGACCATGGCCGTCACCGACTCGGCCCGCGGTCACGGCCTCGGACGCACCCTGATGCAGGCCCTCATCTCCGAGGCCCGCAAACGCGGTGCACGTCTGGTGTTTCTCGAAGTGCGCGCCGACAACCCCGGCGCCCAGCGCCTCTACGATCGGCTCGGGTTCGTGGAGGTCGGCGTGCGCCGCGGCTACTACCAGCCCGACAACGTCGACGCCATCGTCATGCGCCTGAATATTCCAGAATTGGAATCTATGCTCACCGCCCCAGAACCAGCCGTGCCTGCCAGTACCGTACCCGCATCCGCGAAGAATCCGTGACGACCATGAACCGCACCGAACCGCTCGTGCTCGGCATCGAGACCTCCTGTGACGAGACCGGCATCGGCATCGTGCGCGGAACCAGCCTGCTTTCCAACACCATCGCGAGCTCGATGGACGAACACGCCCGCTACGGCGGTGTCGTGCCCGAAATTGCCGCTCGAGCCCACCTCGATGAGCTCGTACCGGCCATCGACGCGGCTGTCGCCGAGGCTGGCATCCGCTTGAGCGATCTCGATGCCATCGCCGTCACCTGCGGCCCAGGGCTCTCCGGAGCCCTCATGGTCGGGGTCGGCGCCGCCAAGGCGCTCGCCGTCGCCCTCGACAAACCGATTTATGCGGTCAACCACCTCGTCGGCCACGTCGGTGCCGACCTACTGCGCGGCCCTACCAGCACCAACGACACCGAGCCGCTCGAGTACCCGACGATCGCGCTGCTCGTCTCGGGCGGGCACACCTCGTTGCTGCTCGTGCGCGACCTGGTCAGCGACGTCGAGCTCCTCGGTGAGACCATCGACGACGCCGCCGGGGAAGCTTTCGACAAGGTCGCCCGGTTGCTCGGCCTGCCCTACCCCGGCGGGCCGCAGATCGACCGGGTCGCTTTCGACGGCAACCCGAAGGCCATCCGCTTTCCGCGCGGACTCAGTCAGCCCAAGGACATGGCCGCGCACCGCTACGACTTCTCCTTTTCCGGCCTCAAGACTTCGGTCGCCCGCTTCGTCGAACAGCGTCAGGACGCCGGCGAGCCCGTGCCGACGGCCGATGTCGCGGCGAGTTTTCGGGAGGCGGTGGTCGACATTTTGCTCACCAAGGCTCTCGCCGCGTGCGCCGACCACGACGTGCCGCGGCTGCTGCTCGGCGGCGGCGTCATCGCCAACGCTCGACTGCGCCAGGTTGCCACCGAGAGAACGGATGCTGCCGGCGTCGTCCTGCGCATCCCGCCGCTCTCGCTCTGCACCGACAATGGCGCCATGATCGCCGCCCTCGGCGCGCAACTCATCATGGCCGGGCATGAGCCCTCGACCCTTGAATTCGGCGCCGATTCCACCCTGCCGGTCGGTCAGATTCAGGTTTGAGTAGCGCCACAGTCGCCGGGCACCCGCTAACGGGATAATCTGGCAGGGCGACCACCGAACGAAATTATGAAGGAGACCGCAGATGTCTGATCCCACCCAGCCTCCCGTCGAACCGACGAACAATGGCCCGACGAACTCAAACCCGGCCGATGCGAGTGCGCCCCCAACCGCGCCCGCCGATTCGAGTTATCCGGCGCCGGGCATACAGCCTCCCGCCTACGGCCAAGCTCCCGCCTACGGCCAGGCTCCCGCTTACGGCCAGAATCCCTACGGTCAGCAGAACCCGCAGGACAAGTACAACGTTCTGTCGATTATCTCCCTCGTTACGTCGATCCTCGCGATCTCGATCGTGGGCATCATCACTGGCCACATCGCCCTGAGCCAGATTAAGAAGACCGGCGAAAAGGGCCACGGCCTCGCCCTCGGTGGTCTGATTGTCGGCTACCTCGGCTTCGTCGTGGGGATCTTCATCCTCATCGGCTCGATCGCACTGCTCATCGCTGCCGCCAACGTCGGTGTGAGCCAGCCCTAACAGACTCACCCCGCGAAACGGTCGCTGGCCGGTTCGCAGCACGAGGACAGCAATGAGTACACCGCACCAGGATTCCGACACGCATCGGGACTACACCCGTGCCCCCGCGCCCCCGGGTAGCCAGCTCAGCTGGGAATCGACCGTCACTGCCCCCACCGAGTTCGTGCCGTACACCTACACCGAAGCAGAGGTGGCGCGCATCACTGGCCGTCGCCGCCTCTCCGTCGCCTCCGTCGTCTGCGGTCTCGTCGGGCTCGCGCTCGGCGTGCTCGGCGTGCTCGGCCTGCCGATCGCGCTCATCGCGCTTGTTCTCGCCCTGATCGCGCGCACTACCGAGCATCGGGCGCGAGCCCTCTGGGGCAGCGGCCTCGCGAGCGGCATTGTCGGGGTTCTGCTCGCGGTCGGCTGGCTCGTCTACATTAGCCACACGGTACTGCCCCTGCTATAGCCCAATCGCTAGCGCACACGCTCCACGAGCAGCGCGACGCGATGCCCGGCCACCCGGGTCAAGATCAGCGTCGCGACTTCCGGCCCCTTGAGCTTCAACCGAGTGCGCAGCGTCGCGGGATCAACGTCGACACCGCGCTTCTTGATCTCGAGCGTTCCGATGCGCCGCTCAAGCAGTGCCAGTCGCAGCTTCTTCTCGTCGAACGACAGCGTCTCGAGCACCCGAAAGGCGCTCGCGAACGGCGTCGGCACCAAAAGGTCGCTGGTCAGGTAGGCGATTCCCTCGCTCAGCATGCTGGCCTCCATCGAGCGGGCCAGGTCGCCGATCAGTCGCGCCCGAATGACCGCGCCGTCGGGTTCGTAGACGTAGTGGCCGAGCTCGCCCACCGGTACGTCTTCACTGTCGGCGCCAGCGGTCAGTTCCTGTACGCCATCCCGGGTCAAAAGCAGCGCCGAACGACGGATGCCCGGGCGCGCGAGAGCGCCGAACCACAGTCCCATCTCCACCAGCTGGCCGTCCACCGACACCCACTGGGCCTCCGCATCGACCGGAATCTGGTCGCGATCATGGCCGGGACCGAGCTTCATACCGAGCGGTTTCGTCGTCGCCAGCAGGTAGGCGAAGTCGAGCGAGGGGGAGTAGTCCTCGGAACGGGTCAGCCGCTTGGTGTTGCTGTGCCCGCTCGTGCGCCGGGCCGGGTCGAGCCAGACCGCGTCGAAATCGGCCAGGTCAACGTTCTCCGCATCGGCCTGTAACGCGGAAGCATTGGGGAACGGTGCCAGGTTGAAGCTCGCGACCGTCGCCGTGACCTCGTCGGCGTCGACGGCCACGACCGGCAGGTCCATCGCGGCGAGGGCCATCGCGTCGCCGCCGATGCCACAGCCGAGGTCCGCGACCCTCGGTGCGCGGCCGAGCGCTGCCGACAGTCCGGCGAATCGCCCGGCGTGCAGTGCTGCGACCCGTAACCGGGTCGCCTGCTCAAGACCGGCCTCGGTGAACAGCATCCGCTCGGCAAATTCTCCGAACTTGGTTACGGCCTTCGCCCGCAGTCGCGACTGGCTCAACACGGCCGACACGAGCCCGGGGGCATGCCCGGCCTTGCGCAGCTCGCTCACGAGCTTCAACACATCACCGTTTGCATCGTAGGGCGACAGGGAATCCAGCAGCCGTAAACTCGCGGGGGAAAGCAGCTCAACGAGCTCGGTTCGATCCATTCTGCAACGGTATCAAACGGCCTGATCTGGCACTCACGTTGCGCGAGTGCCAGCATCCCCTCTAAACTTCACTTGGCACTCTCGCTGTGAGTCTGCTAACCCAAGTCTTAGAAAGAGGTCAACCGTGTCGGTCTCCATCAAGCCGCTCGAGGATCGCATCGTCATCAAGCAGGTCGACGCAGAGCAGACCACCGCATCAGGTCTGGTCATTCCTGACACCGCAAAGGAAAAGCCCCAGGAGGGCGAAGTTGTTGCAGTCGGCCCCGGCCGCATTGACGACAACGGCAACCGCGTTCCCCTCGACATCGCCGTCGGCGACAAGGTCATCTACTCCAAGTACGGCGGAACCGAGGTCAAGTTCGGTGGCGATGACCTTCTGGTTCTCTCCGCTCGCGACGTGCTCGCTGTGGTCGTTCGCTAAGTAGGTTTCTTCACTACCTAGGTTTTAGACTGAAACTCCCGGATGGCTTCGCCATTCGGGAGTTTTTGTGCCTCCAGGGAGAATATTTATGAAGGATGCCGCTGCACGGGCCGACTCGACGGCTCGCGCGACCCACCGCACCGGTCTCATCTTCGGCGGCCTCGCATACGGCCTCTGGGGCCTGCTGCCCCTCTATTTTCTGCTGCTTATCCCCTCCGGCGCCTTCGAAATCGTAGCCTGGCGAGTTCTGTTTTCTCTCGTTTTCTGCGCCCTGATCATTACCGTCACCCGAACCTGGACCGTACTCGGGCATGCCCTGCGGCAGCCGCGCCTGGTCTGGACCATGGGCCTGGCCGGTGCGTTCATCTTCATCAACTGGCAGACCTACGTGATCGCCGCGACCACTGGGCACGTCGTTGAAGCGGCCCTTGGTTACTTCATCAACCCGATCGTCACCGTGCTGCTGGGCGTCTTCGTGCTGCGCGAACGGTTGCGCCGCTTGCAATGGGTGGCCATCGGCATCAGTTTTCTCGCCGTGATCGTGCTCGCGGTCGGCTACGGCTCACTGCCTTGGATCTCGCTCATTCTCGCGTTCTCCTTCGGGTTCTACGGGCTGATCAAGAAGCGGGTCGGCCCCAACGTCGATGCCGTCACCGGCCTCACCCTCGAAACGGCCTGGCTGGCCCCGGTCGCCATCATCCAGCTTCTGGTCGTCTCCAGCATGTCCGGCCTCACCTTTGGAACCGTGTCACCTTGGCACACGGTGGGACTGCTCGCGGCCGGGGTCATCACCGCTGTTCCCCTGCTGCTCTTCGCCGCAGCCGCCCGGCGCTTGCCGCTGACGGTGCTCGGGCTCATTCAATTCGTCGCGCCGGTCATTCAATTTCTCGTCGGTGTGGTCATTCTGAACGAGGCGATGCCGCTCGAACGCTGGGCCGGATTTGCCCTGGTCTGGGTCGCCTTGATCATCCTGATGATCGATATGGTCACCTCCGGCCTCGCGCCGCGCCGCAGCTCGCTTGAGCCGGCCTAGCGCCCGCACACCCGTTCGGCCAGCCGATACGCTGAACCGATACGTCACCCAGCTCGTACCAAAGGATTGTAGATGCCCCGTCGCACGCTCACCGTCGTCGTTCTGCTCGGCGCTCTGGCCCTCACCGGCTGCACCAGCACACCGCCAGCCACGCCGAGCACCACCCCGACCCCGGTCGTCACGGCTGCTCCGAGCGGTGACGGAACGCTGAGCATCGGCACCCTTTTCCCCACCACCGGCGACAGTGCCGCGAGCGGTGCAGCTCAGGTGGCCGGCACCGAGCTTGCCCTGCGTGACATCCTGGCCGAGCAGGCGACGCCGACGCAGCCGATCCAACTCGTGCATCGCAACTCGGCCGGTGACCTCGCCGCCGCCTACGCCGACCTCGCCGCCCGCGGCGTTGACCTGGTCTTGTGGGACGCGACGACGGCGCTGCCAGCGGATGCCGCAGCATCCGTTGGCAGCGCCATTCTCGTCGCCCTGAGCGACTTCGCCAACGGGGGAACCCCGCTCGCTGCTGATGAGGCGTTCACCGCGCGGCTGAAGACCGCCGACCCTGGACTGAACTCTACCGCTGGCGCTGCGGAGGCCTACGACGGCCTGATCACGGCTGCCCTGGCCGCTGTGATCACCGGGGACGACGGCGGCGCATCACTCGATGCCGGCTGGCCGCAGGTGATTTCGGGAACGGCCGTCTGCCTCTCCTGGGGCGAATGCGTGTACGCGCTGGGTCAGGAGCAAATCATTGATTATCAGGGTGTGACCGGTCGCCGTTCGTAACGATTTGGTCGCTTTACCCGGTTGTGACACGCACGGGTAGGTTTCCGTGCGCTTGATTGCCTAATCTGTCACCACGGCAGTCAATCGGCTGACCAGATTCACCTCTTTTATACCTATCAAGGAGCAACATGAGCGTATTCGCGAAGGCCTCAGCCTCCCGCTCCGTTCGTACCCTCGTTACCGGTGTCGCGCTCGTTGGCGTGAGCGCACTTCTGCTCACCGGCTGCAGCAATGGCGCTGCCACTGAGTCCAATAATTCTGCTGCGCCGTCGGCGGATGCCGCAGACTTCAATACTGTTGAGGCTGGTGACCGCGACCTGACCTTGAAGATCGGTACGGTCCTTCCGCAGAGTGGTGGACTGGCGTTCCTCGGCCCGCCTGAAGAAGCCGGAGTTCAGCTCGCCGTGAACGACATCAACGAAGCCGACCTTGGCATCAACGTTGAAGCAATCTTCCGCGACTCGGGCGACACTACGACCGACACCGCTACCGTATCGGTGACCGACCTCCTCTCGCAGGACGTCACGGCCATCGTCGGTGCGGCTTCCTCTGGCGTCTCCAAAACCGTGATCGACCAGATCACCGGCGCCGGCGTCGTACAGTTCTCACCGGCCAACACCTCGCCGGACTTCTCGACCTACGCCGACAACGGTTTGTACTGGCGCACCGCGCCTTCTGACCTGCTGCAGGGTGACGTGCTCGGTACCCAGATCGCCGATGACGGCAACGCCACCCTCGGACTCATCGTGCTCAACGATGCCTACGGTACCGGCCTGGCGAAGGCCGTTCGTGAGTCGTTTGAAGCCGCCGGGGGAGAAATCGTTGCCGAGTCGCTCTTCAACGAGGGCGAGTCCAACTTCGCCTCGCAGATTGCCGAGGTCACCGCTGAGGCGCCCGACGCCATCGCTCTGATCACCTTCGACCAGTCCAAGGTCATCGTGCCCGACCTCGTCGCCGGTGGTTTCGCTGGTGACAAGCTCTACTTCGTTGACGGCAATCTGAAGGACTATAGCGCCGACTTCCCAGCCGATCTCATCACCGGTTCCAAGGGCACCCTGCCTGGCCTGGACACAGCTACCCTTGGTGATTTCACTGAGCGCCTGCTCGAGGTCGACTCGTCGCTGACCGACTACAGCTATGCGGCCGAGTCCTACGACGCCGTCATGCTCATCGCGCTCGCCGCGTACGCGGGTAACGACGTCGCGGGCGAGTCGATTGCCAGCTACCTGCGACAGATCTCAGGCGGAACCGGCGACGGCACCACCGTCACCGACTTCGCCGCGGCGGCCGAGGCGTTGGCCGCGGGGGAGCAGATCGACTTCGACGGTTTCTCCGGTCCCATCACGTTCGACGAGAATGGCGATCCGACCGAGGCAACCATCGGACTGTACGAATACAACTCCGACAACACCTACTCCCGTATCAACTAGTCACACCAGTTCTTTCAAAAGGGTTCCGGCTACGGCCGGAGCCCTTTTGCGTGTCCGTTTAGTGCGCTGGTCGAAATTTCGACAGGCTCAATTCGGCGGGAGCGAGCTGGGTGAGCGGCTCGAGCCCTGGCGCGCGGGTCTCGAGCCGCGGGCAAAAAGCGTGCCCACTCCTCGACCGGCGGGGGTTCTCGGTGTGCGGGCTACGAACATCCGTAGCCCGCACACCGAAGCGGCGCCCGAGACTGTCTCGAACGCCGCTGCTGGCTGGTGTGGGGAGTTTCGCTGCTAATCCTGCCCGAGGGTGCCGAGGTACAAACCGATCACCTTGGGGTCGTTCAAAAGCTCACGTCCGGTGCCGGTGTAGGCATCGCGGCCCTGGTCGAGCACATAGCCGCGGTCGCAGATCTGTAGGCAGCGGCGGGCGTTCTGCTCGACCATGATCGTGGTCACTCCGGCCTTATTGATCTCCTTCACTCGCAGAAAGGCTTCGTCCTGGCGTACAGGGGAAAGCCCGGCGCTCGGCTCGTCCAGGAGCAGCACGTGCGGTCCCATCATAAGAGCGCGGCTCATAGCGACCATTTGCCGTTCGCCGCCCGAGAGCGACCCAGCGCGTTGAGACATCCGCTTACCGAGCTCGGGAAAGATCTCGGTGACGAATTCGAGCCGCTCGACCAGTCCCTTGGGCTTCAGAAAAATACCCATCTCGAGGTTTTCACGAATGGTCAGCGTAGGAAAAACATTGTTGTTTTGCGGTACAAAACCGACACCTTGCGCGACCAGCTTGTTGGCCTTGAGGTTGGTGATGTTGTTGCCGCGGAGCATAATTTCGCCCTCGCGCACCTTGACCAGGCCAAAGATCGACTTGAGTAGCGTGGACTTGCCGGCACCGTTCGGGCCGATGATGCCGATCAGTTCGCCGTCGTAGGCGGTGAGCGAGCAGGAGTTGAGAATGTTCACTCCGGTCACATACCCGGCCGTGACATTCTTGACTTCGACGACCGCTTCCCGGGTCTCGGCCAGTGCCGGCGGGGCCAGCGGATTAGCGTTCGTCATCGAGCAACTCCTTTATGGCTGACACGTTCTCGGCTTCGGCGCTCTGGTCTTCGCCGAGGTCCTCGTCGTGGTGCTGTCCGAGATAGGCGTCAATCACGGCTGGGTTTCTCATGACCTCGTGCGGGTCGCCCTCGGCGACCACGTGGCCCTCGGCCATCACGATGACCCAGTCGGCTATGTGCCGCACCATGTGCATATCGTGTTCCACGAACAGAACGGTCATGCCCTCGGACTTGAGGTTCAAAATATGGTCTAGCAGCGATTGCGTCAGCGCCGGGTTGACCCCGGCCATCGGCTCATCGAGCATCACCAGGGTCGGGTCGCTCATCAGTGCCCGCGCCATTTCGAGCAGCTTGCGCTGCCCGCCGGAGAGACTCGCCGCGTAGTCGTCCTTCTTGGTATCGAGCTTGAACCGGGTGAGCAGGTCGAGTGCTTTGGCCCGGTTCTCTTCTTCCTGGTTTCGCCAGAGAAACGGCATCAGGGCGCGGAACATGTTCTCGCCGGTCTGGCCCTTGGCACCGAGCAGCATGTTGTCCATGACGGTCAGCAGCCCTAGGGCCTTGGTGAGCTGGAATGTGCGAATCTGGCCCATGCGGGCGACCCGGTAGGCGGGAACTCCGGCGAGGGAACGGCCGTCAAAGGTCCACTTGCCGGCGTCGGGCTTGTCGAAACCGGTCAGCAGGTTGAACAGGGTGGTCTTGCCGGCACCGTTGGGGCCGATCAGAGCGGTAATGGCGCCGCGCGGAACTTCGACGTGGTCGACATCGACCGCGGTCAAGCCGCCGAAGGTGCGACGCACGCCGTCGGCGATGAGAATCGGGTCGACCTTGCGGCAACCCGGTTCGGCCTCGCCGATGTGCAGGCCGGTCGTCTTGATCGGCTTCTGGGTCGGAACGGGCGGCTCGAGCGGAGCAGCCGACACAGCGTTATCGGACAAAAGCCAACTCCTTCTTATTGCCGAAGATGCCTTGCGGTCTAAAGATCACGATCAACATAATCGCCACTCCCACCAGGATGAAGCGCAGCTGCCCGCCCTGAATCGATGTCATGAACGGCAGCCAGCCAGCCTCAACGGCCCGGGCGATGAAGCCGGAGAAGAACGATAGCAGCACCCAGAAGATCATTGAACCGATGATCGGGCCGAGCACCGTTGCAGCACCGCCGAGCAGCAGAATGGCGTAGATGAAAAAGGTCAGCGTTGTCTGATAGTTCGACGGCACGACCGCTCGCGGCAGGGCGAAGATCATGCCGGCGATGGTGCCGAGCACGCCACCGAAAATGAGCGACTGCATTTTGTAGGCGTAGACATTCTTGCCGAGCGCACGCACGGCGTCTTCGTCTTCGCGGATGCCCTTGATCACTCGGCCCCACGGGCTGCGCATGATCTGCCAGACGAACAGCGCCGCGAGAATCACGATCGACCAGGCGACGATGCGCAGCCAGGTGTCGTAGGCGTTGTTCTCAAACGGACCGAACCCGTAGCTTCCCTCGGCGAGCGGGTTCAGCGCCGCGAACTCGTTCTTGTAACCGCTCAGGCCGTTGGCCGAACCGGTCACAGAGGCGAAGGTGTTCGTCGTGAACAGCAGCCGCACAATCTCGGCAGCGGCAATCGTGACAATCGCGAGGTAGTCAGCGCGTAATCGCAGCGTGGGAATACCCAAAATCAAGGCGAAAATAACGGATGCTCCCACCCCCACCAAAAAGGCACCCCAGACTGGAAAACCGAAGGTCAGGATGGAAATGGCGTAGCCATAGGCGCCGAGGGCCATGAAGCCGGCTTGGCCGAAGTTCAGCAGGCCGGTGTAGCCGAAGTGCACAGCGAGCCCGAGGGCGGCGAGTGCGTAAGCGGCAGTGGTCGGGCTAATCAGCTCGACGGCTGCGTTGCCAAAGATTGCTCCCCAGTCCATGTGAACCCCTAACCAATTCTCTCTTTACGACCCAGAATGCCTTGCGGGCGAAACAGCAAGACCAGGATCAGAACGACAAGTGCGCCGACATACTTCATGTCGGACGGAATCCACAACGTCGACAGCTCGACGAAGAGGCCGACAACAATTGATCCGATGAGGGCTCCGAAGGCGGTTCCGAGGCCACCCAGTGTGACGGCGGCAAAAACCAGCAGCAGCATCTGGAATCCCATATCCCAGCTGACCCCCGGGCGGAAGTACGCCCAGAGCACCCCGCTGAGTCCGGCGAGGGCCGCTCCGACCACCCAGACGATGCGGATCACTCCATCGACGTCAATCCCGCTCGCCGAGGCGAGGCTGGGATTGTCCGAAACGGCGCGGGTGGCCTTGCCAATACGAGTGCGCAGCAGGAAATAGGCCACGCCGAGCAGAACCACGATGCTGATGCCCATGCTGGCCATGTCGATCGGTGACAACGAGATCGGACCGAACTTGAGGTCGGTCATTCCCGCTCCGGGAAGCTGGCTCGTGCTGCCGCCGAAGAAGTACTGGTAGAGGTAGCGCAGCGCGAGCGACAGGCCGATGCTCACGATCATGAGGGGGATCACTGCGACGCCCTTGCGGCGCAGTGGTTTCCAGATGACCGCATCGAGGCCGTAGCCGAGGCATCCGCTCAACACGATGGTGATCAGAATGGCGAGCCAGATCGGCAGGCCGAAGGAGACCGAGAACACCAGGGTCATCAGTGCGCCGAACGTGATCATCTCGGCGTGGGCGAAGTTGCTCAAACCCGTGGTGCCGAAAATCAGCGACACGCCAATTGCCGCGAGGGCGAGTAACAGGCCAAAGTTCAGGCCGTTGACGAACCGGTTGACGAACTGGTCGAAGAAACTTACCGTGTTGCGGACGCCTTCACCCAGGAAGAAGTTGACCGAGCGACGGTCGGTCAACCCGAAGTCAGCTTCGAGCACATTGCCGCCCTTAGTGACGACGACACCCTTCGGAAGGGTGTCTTCGTCGAGGGTTACCTCGTAGGTACTTTTTTCGGGAACTCCGATGGCCCACCGGCCATCGGCATCCGTCACTGTGTCGGCCTCGTAACCATTGCCGGACACGGAGATCGCGACGCCGTCCTGGGCTTCCCCGTTGAACTGCACGTTGCCGGAGATCGTGAAATCGAACTCGGTGCCGACCTCGTCGGCGTGCGCGCTGCCCCCCGAGAAGGTGGCCATGGTGAGAGCTGCGAGAAGGGTCACAAACAGGATCACGAGCATCCTGGGAACGTATCTCTGAGCCGTAGGTGTGGGCTGCACGGGACCTCCATGTTGGTGCCGACCGATGGGTAACCGGGCGGGCGCCGGGTGACTACTGCCAACTTCTCTGTTGAGAGTATTTGCCGATTATGTCCTATATGTTTCGAATTTCCGCACCGAGCCGACATTGGTGTGCGGAATGTGATGAGCCCAAACACGCTTAACATTGAAGAACCGGTTAAATTACGCGATTTTCCGGACAATTTTGAGTTTTTCAGCTACAGGTAAAGGGGTTTCATGGATCAGCCAGATCCGTTCGGATTCACCGGGCTCACCTACGACGACGTGCTGCTCCTGCCGGGGCACACCGACGTCATTCCGAGCGAGGCGGTCACCAAATCCCGGTTGACCCGGCGCATTGATGTGTCGCTGCCGCTGCTCTCCAGCGCTATGGACACCGTGACCGAGACCCGCATGGCGATCGCCATGGCCCGTGAGGGGGGGCTCGGAATTCTGCACCGCAACCTGTCGATCAATGATCAGGCCGAACAGGTGGATCTGGTCAAGCGCAGCGAATCCGGCATGATCACCAACCCGGTCACCACTTCGCCCAACGCCACAGTGGCCGAGGTTGACGCCCTGTGCGGCCAGTTCCGCGTGAGCGGGCTGCCGGTCGTTGACAGTGACGGCATCCTGGTAGGAATCATCACCAACCGCGACATGCGCTTCGTTCCGCACGCCAAGAAGGCGCTCACCCGGGTGCGCGAGGTCATGACAACCTCCCCGCTGATCACCGGCAAGGTCGGGATGGCTCCCGAAGACGCCCTCGCGATCTTCGCCAAGCACAAGATCGAAAAGCTGCCCCTGATCGACGCCAACGGCAAGCTCACCGGCCTGATTACCGTGAAAGACTTCGACAAGAGCGAGGAATACCCCCTCGCCACCAAGGACGACGGCGGGCGCCTGCGCGTCGGCGCGGCCATCGGGTTCTTCGGTGATGCCTGGCAGCGCGCGACCGCCCTGCTCGAATCCGGGGTGGACGTGCTCGTGGTCGACACCGCCAACGGCGACAGTGCCGGCGTGCTCGACATCATTCGTCGTCTGAAATCGGACAAAGCCTTCGCCGAGGTCGACGTGATCGGTGGAAACGTCGCCACCCGCTCGGGCGCCCAGGCGCTCATCGACGCGGGTGCCGACGCAATCAAGGTCGGCGTGGGCCCCGGCTCGATTTGCACTACCCGCATCGTGGCCGGTGTCGGCGTTCCCCAGATCACCGCCGTGTATCAGGCCTCGTTGGCTGCACGGGAGACCGGTGTTCCGGTCATCGCGGACGGTGGGCTGCAGTATTCTGGTGACATCGCCAAGGCCCTCGTGGCCGGCGCGGACACCGTTATGCTCGGTTCGCTCCTGGCGGGCTGCACCGAAAGCCCCGGCGAACTCGTGTTCGTCAATGGCAAGCAGTTCAAGACCTACCGCGGTATGGGTTCGCTCGGCGCGCTGCAGACCCGCGGCACAAAGACGTCCTATTCCAAAGACCGTTACTTTCAGAACGACGTTCCCAGCGACGAAAAACTCATTCCCGAGGGCATCGAGGGTCAGGTGCCGTTCCGCGGCCCGCTCGCCGCTGTGGCTTACCAGCTGGTCGGCGGCCTGCGCCAGTCCATGTTCTATGTGGGCGCCCGCACTATCGCCGAGCTCAAGCAAAAGGGCAAGTTCGTGCGCATCACGCCCGCCGGGCTCAAGGAATCGCACCCGCACGACGTGCAGATCGTGGTCGAGGCCCCGAACTACCGTCGGTAAGCCTGCCTCAAGGCCCCAGCGCGGTCTGCCTGCGCCGGGGCCGAGCATCCGCTTGAAAAGGGGATGTCGGTGGCTCCCTCTAAACTGGAACCATGGAAATCGAGATCGGCCGCTCCAAGCGCGCCCGCCGCGTGTACGCCTTCGACGACATCGCGGTGGTGCCCAGTCGGCGCACCCGCGACCCGGAAGACGTGTCGGTCGGCTGGACCATCGACGCCTACCAGTTCGCCATTCCGGTGTTGGCCGCCCCGATGGACTCCGTCGTCTCGCCGACCACGGCCATCATGATGGGCCAGCTCGGCGGCGTCGGCGTGCTCGACCTTGAGGGCTTGTGGACCCGGCACGAGAACCCCGAGCCGCTGCTCGCCGAAATTCGCAGCCTGCCCGCCGATAAGGCGACCGCGCGCATGCAGGAGATGTACTCCGCCCCGATTCAGCCCGAGCTCGTCACCGCCCGCCTGGCCGAAGTTCGCGCCGGCGGAGTCACCGTGGCCGGAGCCCTTTCGCCCCAGCGCACCCAGGAACTATACGAAACCGTCGTCGCCGCCGGCGTCGACCTGTTCGTCATTCGCGGTACGACGGTTTCAGCCGAGCACGTCTCGCAGAACCAGGAACCGCTCAACCTCAAGAAGTTCATCTACGAGCTCGACGTTCCCGTCATTGTCGGCGGCGCAGCCACCTACACGGCGGCCCTGCACCTCATGCGCACCGGCGCCGCGGGCGTTCTGGTCGGTTTCGGCGGGGGAGCCGCGTCGACCACCCGCGCGACCCTGGGCATCCACGCCCCAATGGCCACCGCCGTAGCGGATGTCGCCGGAGCGCGCCGCGACTACATGGACGAGTCCGGCGGGCGCTATGTGCACGTCATCGCCGACGGTGGCCTCGGCACGTCGGGCGACATTGTCAAGGCGATCGCCTGCGGCGCCGACGCCGTCATGCTCGGCACTGCGCTCGCTCGGGCAACGGATGCCCCCGGCGGCGGATTCCACTGGGGCGCCGAGGCGCACCACCCGCAGCTGCCGCGCGGCAAGCGCGTCGAGGTCGGCACCGTGGCCCCGCTCGAAGAGATCCTGTACGGTCCGGCTCCAGTCGCCGACGGCACCGCCAACCTGATCGGCGCGCTGCGTCGGTCGATGGCGACCACCGGTTACTCCGATCTCAAAGAATTTCAGCGGGTTGAAGTGGTTGTCGCGCCGTACCGGGTGAACTAGCGTCGGTGTGAACTAGCGTCGGTGTGAACTAGCGTCGGTGTGAACTAACTTCGAAGACAGACGTACTTTCAGCATTACCCGCAACACTGTTATCGCAGGTGTTCGTCGCACCTCCCTGACCTCTCGTCTTAAACACTGAGTCTGAACAGGAGTAGTAATGGCCTCCCAAAAATCGGTCACCCGTTCCACAAAATTGGGGCCTGAGGAGCGGGGCGCCGCTCTGGCCAAGCTCAAAGACAAAGAGCTCGACATTCTTGTCGTCGGCGGCGGTATCGTCGGTGCCGGGGCCGCCCTCGATGCCGTCACGCGCGGTCTGAGCGTGGGTATTTTGGAGGCGCGGGACTGGGCGTCTGGCACATCGAGCCGGTCGTCCAAGCTCGTGCATGGCGGCATCCGCTATCTGGAGCAGCTGGACTTTCGTCTGGTGCGCGAGGCGCTCACCGAGCGGGGTCTGCTGCTGCAGCGCATCGCGCCGCACTTGGTAAAGCCGGTGCGGTTTCTGTACCCGCTCAAGAAGCGCTTCACCGAACGGTTCTACATCGGTGCCGGCATGCTGCTCTACGACATCTTCTCCTACACCGGCGGGCGCCCGCCGGGCGTGCCGCACCACCGCCACCTGTCGAAAAGTCAGGTGCAGAAGCTTATTCCGAGTCTCGCTAACGACGCCCTGGTCGGCGGCATCACCTACTACGACGCCCAGGTCGACGACGCCCGCTACGTCTCGTCTCTGGTGCGCACCGCCTCGTTCTATGGTGCCCACGCGGCCAGCCGGGTGCGCGTCGAAGGCTTCATCAAGGTGGGGGAGCGCGTCGTCGGCGTGCGCGCCCACGACCTGCAGACCGACGAACACTTCGAGGTGCGGGCCAAACAGGTCGTGAACGCGACCGGGGTCTGGACTGACGACACCCAGCGCATGGTCGGCGAGCGTGGAACCTTCAAAGTGCGGGCGTCGAAGGGCGTGCACCTCGTGGTGCCGCGCGACCGGTTCCAGAGCGCGATGGGACTGCTGCTGCGCACAGAGAAGAGCGTTCTGTTCGTTATCCCGTGGGGCCGGCACTGGCTCATCGGCACGACCGACACCGACTGGTACCTCGACAAGGCGCACCCGGCCGCGACGGCGGCCGACATCGATTACATCCTCGAACACATCAATGAGGTTTTGACGGTACCTCTCACCCGGGAAGACGTCGAGGGTGTCTACGCGGGTCTCCGTCCGCTGCTGGCCGGCGAGAGCGACCAGACCTCCAAGCTCTCCCGCGAACATCTCGTCGGACACTCCGTTCCCGGCCTCGTCGTGATCGCCGGTGGCAAGTGGACCACCTACCGCATCATGGCCAAGGACGCAGTGGACGCTGCGGTCTCGGCCCTCGATGGCCGCATTCCTGCTTCGGCGACCCAGGACATCCCCCTGCTGGGGGCTGAAGGGTACCAAGCCGCCTGGAACAAGCGCGGCAAGATCGCCAAGGCGTTCGGCCTGCACACGGTGCGCGTCGAACACCTGCTCAACCGGTACGGCACCCTCACCGACGAGCTGCTCGACCTGATTCGCGCTACCCCGGCGCTCGCCGAACCGTTGCCCGGCGCCGACGACTACATCGGCGCCGAAGTGGTCTACGCGGCCTCGCATGAAGGCGCACTGCACCTCGAAGACGTGCTCGCTCGGCGTACCCGCATCTCGATCGAGGCGTGGGATCGCGGGGTGTCGGCCGCACCGGTCGCGGCAGTGCTCATGGCCGGCGTGTTGGGCTGGGACCAGGAGCGTATCGACCGTGAGGTCGGGTTCTACCTCACCCGGGTCGCCGCCGAGCGCGCTTCGCAGGAGCAACCGGACGACGAGTCCGCCGACCGGGTACGCCTGGAAGCCCCCGACATCGTGGTGACTACCTAGCGCGCGCAGCTGCCGCGCTGGAGCAAAAGCGGCTCCGGTAGAATAGGGGGACTGCCCTTATAGCTCAGGAGTCATGACAATGGTTGATGTTCGGCGGGTCAAACTTCCCGGCGTGGGTGTATTGCACACCTTTATCACAGATGACGGTGGCAAGGTCGGCGTCATCGCCCACCGATCCGGCCACAGCGATCTCATCACCTTTGCCGATGATGAAGGCGGCCCCGACGCGAGCAAGGTCTCGCTGAGGCTCAACGAAGACGAGGCGCACACCCTCGCCGAGTTGCTCGGCGGCACCCAGATCACCGAGTCGCTCAGCGCCCTCGACCAGATCCCTGGCCTCAGCATCGATTGGTTCACCGTCGACTACGAAGACCACATCGCCGGCCAGGCCCTCGGCAATCCGGCCGACCGTGGCATTGCGGGTCTCACTGTTGTCGCCGTCGTGCGCGGTGAATCCGCTAATCCGGCCCCCGCCGCCGACTTCAAGGTCTTCCCCGGTGATACCCTCGTCGTCGCCGGCTCGCCGGAAAAAGTCGTCAAGGCCTTCGCTTTCTTTCGTACCGGTGAAGTGAAGGCCAAGACCGTCGACGCTCCACCAGCGGGGTAAGCGATGCACTTGGGCGAAGACCTCCTCGTTCTCGGCATCCTCCTCGTCGTCGCCTACGTTCTTGGCCGCTTGGGCAAGGTGATCGGGCTCCCCACCATCCCCATCTACATGATCGTGGGCGTGCTCGCGAGCCCCAACACCGACTTCTTCCCCCTCGACTTTCAGTCCGGCGATATCGAGCTCATCGCCGTGTTCGGCCTGATCCTGCTTTTGTTCAGCCTTGGCCTCGAGTTCGACCAGGAAGAGTTCTTCGGTAACGCCAAAACGCTGATCATCTCCGGTGGATCCTGGATTCTCATCAACATGGGAGCGGGCTTCGTGTTCGGCCTGTTGGTCGGCTGGGGACCACGCGAGGCCCTCGTCATCGCTGGCATGACCGGCACCTCGTCGAGCGCCATCATCACCAAACTCCTGATCGAGCTGCGACGCTTAGCCAATAAAGAGACACCGATGATTCTCGGCGTGACCGTCGTGGGTGACATCTTCATCGCGATCTACCTCTCCATCGTCTCCGTCGTGCTCAGCGGTAAGACCGAGATCTGGCCGATCGTGCTGCAGCTGTCCATCGCGTTCCTCTTTCTGGTCGCCATGTTCTCTCTTGCCCGCTGGGGTGGCCGGGTGGTGTCGCGTCTCATGCGCACCAAGGATGACGAACTGTTCACCATTTTGTTCTTCGGTCTGGTCGTGCTGTTCGCCGGCATCGGCGAGATCATCGGCGTGACGGATGCCATCGGCGCGTTCCTGATCGGCGTCGTGCTCGGCGCGAGCAGCTACCGCGCCAAGATCGAACGTGTCGCCGTGCCCCTGCGCGATATCTTTGCCGCGTTCTTCTTTCTCAACTTTGGTCTCGCCCTCGATATCGCCCAGTTCGGTTCGGTGATCGGCGTGGTGCTCATCGCCATCGGGATGACCTTTGTGCTCAGTCTGCTGTCGGGCGCACTGCTGGCGTGGCTGCACAAAATGGGGCCACGCGAAGCCCTCAACACCGCCGCGATCTTCGTCAACCGCGGCGAATTCACCCTGATTCTGGCGACCCTGTCGGTATCGGCCGGGCTCGATCCGCGCCTGCAACCGTTCGCCGGCCTGTACGTGCTTTCCATGGCCATCCTTGGCCCGCTGTTCGCGGCGAATTCGGAGAAGATCGGGTCGGCGTTGCGCCGCCGGGTGCCGGTATCCGTTTCTACGGGGGCAGCGCGCAATCCGATGCGGGGCGAGGAAATCGCGCTCGTCGAGGCGGCGACGGCGGCGCAGGCCGCGGACGCCGACGAGTACGCCCGGCGGGCAACCAAACGTGGCTCGGTCAATTCTCAAGCGACGGAAGATACGGTTACAGAAGCGAAACGCTTAGACTCAATGGCCGATTTCGCGCTCGGCCAGCACACCCCAGATCCCGATGATGACGCCGACAGACCGGCACGCAAACCCGGGCGAGAAACCCACACAGGTGACTATTCGTGATCAGAATGATGCTGCGCCCCCGCTGGGTGCTCGCGCTGCTGCTGGCCCTCGGCATCGCCGCGGCGTTCGCCCTGCTCGGACACTGGCAGCTCGAGCGTGCCATCGAGTCCGGCGTCGTGGTGGAGCGAGCGACCGAGCAGGTGAAGCCCCTCGCCGAAGTGGCGCAGCCCGACGGCACGGTGACCCAGATCGCGACCGGCCAGATGGTCACGACGAAGGGCTCCTGGGTGCCCGGTGACGAGCAGCTCATCACCACGCGGCTCAACGGCGGCATCGATGGCTTCTGGGTGGTTAGCCATTTTCAAACGGATGCCGCCGCCAGCATCGCCGTCGCGCGCGGCTGGGCTCCAGACCAGGCCACCGCCCAATCGGTCATCGAGGTACTCGAAAAGGAACCGGCTAACGCTCCCGTCGCGCTGACCGGACGCTTTCTCACCGGCGAGGCCCCGGAGCTGCCCGACCCGGAGGGCGACTCGATGGAAATGACCAAGGTTGCGCCATCCGCTCTGATCAATTTGTGGGCCGATTTCAGCGACGAGTCGGTCTATTCTGGCTACATCGTCGACAGTGAGGCCGCCGCCGGCCTCGACCTGATTGATTCCCCGGTGCCCGAAGTCGACCAGTCGCTGAACTGGCTGAACATCTTCTATGCCATCGAGTGGGTCGTCTTCGCCGGCTTCGCCGTGTTCCTTTGGTACCGTCTGGTACGCGACGCCCTGGAGCGCGAAATTGAAGACGCCGAAGCCCTCACTGCTGGCGCGTAGAATTAGGCACATGCCTCGTCTACCCAAGCCCGCCGATATCTCCAGAATTCCCGGTGCACTGCGGCTGTACCAGGTGTCATCGACCATCACCGGTGTCTTCCTGCTGCTGCTCTGCATCGAAATGGTCATCAAGTACGGCTTCGGCCACGAGATCGAGATGGGTGGTTCGCAGGGGTTCCTCGCGATCGTTCCGACCGACACGGTGGCCGCGATCAACCTCAGCACCGGCATTCTGATCGCGCACGGCTGGTTCTACGTGCTCTACCTGTTCGCCGACTTCCGCCTCTGGAGTCTCATGCGCTGGCCGTTTTGGCGCTTCGTGCTCATTGCTTTCGGCGGCGTCGTCCCCACCCTGTCCTTCATCGTGGAAGTCCCCGTTGCTCGCACGGTGAAGCGCTTCCTCGCCGAGAATACCGAAAAGACCGCGGCAGTTGCCGAGGCGGCGAAGGCCCAGGCATGACCATTTCAGCGGATGTCCCAATCGCCGACTCAGGGCTGGATCACCCCGTTCTCGTGGTCGACTTCGGTGCGCAGTACGCGCAGCTGATCGCACGGCGCGTGCGTGAGGCATCCGTCTATTCGGAGATCGTGCCGCACACCATCACCGCTGCCGAAGTTCTCGCCAAAAATCCGCGTGGAATCGTGCTGAGTGGTGGCCCGTCGAGCGTCTACGCCGACGGCGCGCCCGCCTTCGATGCGGAGATCTTCGAGCTCGGCGTGCCCGTGCTTGGCATTTGCTATGGCTTTCAGGTGATGGCGACCGCCCTCGGCGGTACCGTCGCCCATACGGGAGCCCGCGAATACGGCTCGACCCCGGTCGTCGTCAGTAACGCCGACAACGTGCTGCTGGCCGACCAGCCCAACAGCCAAACGGTCTGGATGAGCCACGGCGACTCGGTCGCTACCGCGCCGGCGGGCTTCACTGTGCTGGCCTCGTCGACCTCCACCCCGGTCGCAGCGTTCGCCAATGACAAGAAGCGGCTCTACGGCGTGCAGTGGCACCCGGAGGTCAAGCACTCCGAAAACGGCCAGCACGTGTTGGAGAACTTTCTGCACCGCGCCGCGGGCATCAACCCCGACTGGAACAGCGGTAACGTCATCGCTGAGCAGGTCGCCAAGATTCGTGCCCAGGTCGGCACCGGCAAGGTCATCTGCGGCCTGTCCGGCGGAGTCGACTCCGCCGTGGCCGCGGCCTTGGTACACAAGGCCATCGGTGACCAGCTGGTCTGCGTTTTCGTCGACCACGGCCTGCTGCGCGAAGACGAGCGTCGGCAGGTTGAAGAGGATTACGTCAAGGCCACCGGCATCCGCCTGGTCACTGTCGACGTGCGTGAGCAGTTCCTCGATGCTCTGAAAGGCGTGAGCGACCCGGAGACCAAGCGCAAAATCATCGGCCGCGAGTTCATCCGTACCTTTGAGCAGGCCCAGGCCGAACTGATCGAAGAGGCCAAGGAAATCGACGGCGACCCGATCCGTTTCCTCGTGCAGGGCACGCTCTACCCCGATGTCGTCGAATCCGGCGGCGGCAGCGGTACCGCCAACATCAAGAGCCATCACAACGTCGGCGGCCTGCCCGACGACCTCAAGTTCGAACTGGTCGAACCGCTGCGCACCCTGTTCAAAGATGAGGTGCGCGCGATCGGCGCCGAGCTCGGCCTGCCAGCCGAAATCGTGCAGCGCCAGCCTTTTCCCGGCCCCGGCCTGGGCATACGCATCGTCGGTTCAATCACCCAGGAACGCCTGGACCTGCTGCGCAAAGCGGACGCGATCGTGCGCTTCGAACTGACCGCCGCCGGCCTCGACCGGGAGATCTGGCAGTGCCCGGTCGTGCTGCTCGCCGACGTGCGGTCAGTGGGCGTGCAGGGTGACGGCCGCACCTATGGTCACCCCATCGTGCTGCGACCCGTGTCGTCGGAAGACGCCATGACCGCTGACTGGACTCGCCTGCCCTACGATCTGCTGGCCAAGATTTCGAACCGCATCACTAACGAGGTAGATGGGGTAAACCGTGTCGTGCTCGACGTCACGTCGAAGCCGCCGGGAACCATCGAGTGGGAGTGATCTCACCGCACCGTCAAAGGCAGTAGCGTGACAGGAAGGGTCGGCTCGCGGAGAGTCGGCCCTTCCTGTGTGCCCGGCGTGGGCATCCGTTCGTGGGCGCCGTCGCCTGGCCAGCGCCCTGCTACGGTAATCGGCGTAGCGGCTACCCATATCGGGTGCGGCGGCCATCAATTTGTTGGGCGGGATTGTGGGGGATGACGACGGCTGCGAGCAGAGCACAGCATGCGAAGACAGCGCCGCCGACGGCGATCGGAAGCGGCAGGCTGACGACGGCCAACAGGCCGCCGAGGGCAGAGCCGAGTGCCAGCCCGAGAAAGCTCAGCATATGAGATGCCGCGTTGATGCGGCCGCGGAGCGCGTCGGGCACGAGTCGCTGTCGCAGCGAGGTGGCGCAGATTCCCCACACCACGGCGTGGAGGATGTAGACCGTGAGCAGCGCTGCGGCGATGATCCCATTCGTGGTGATTGAGAGCGTGAAGAGTGACATAGCGCCCGTGACGAGGCTTGCGATAATTGTGCGTCGGAAACCGACCCACGCTCGGATCCTCGCGGTCGTGAATGATCCGACCAGGCCGCCGAGCGCTGAAATGGCGAGGATCAACCCGTAGCCCAGGCTGTCGAGCTGTAGCCGCTCCTCAGCGAACAGAACGAGGATCGAGAACGGGAGCATGTAGCCCACGCTCGCGAGGGCGCCGATCAGGCCGAGTCCACCAACGGTGCGGTTGCCGGCCAGCCAGCGGGCACCCTGCATGGCCTCGCGAAAAATGGGCCGGCGCGGCGTCAGTTCAAAACGTGAATCACCGATCCGGCGCATCGGTAGTGCCAGTGCGAGAAGTCCGGCGGCAGCCCAGAGTCCGCCCATGAGGTACATGGGAGCCGCGGCCGCGACGGCAAACAGGAGTCCGCCGAGCGGCGGTCCTGCGAACTCGTCGGCAATCAGTTGCGCGGCTGAGATGCGACCGTTAGCGCGATCGAGCTGTTCTTCGGGCACGATCGAAGGCAGCAACGAAACGGATGCGTTGTCCGCCGCGCTCTCCAGCGTTCCGATCACAGCAAACACGGCAGAGAGCAGCGACAGGTTTGCAACTTCCAGGTGCACGGAGACGGCCAGGGCGATCACGACGAGCCCGCGGATGAGGTTGGTGGTGATCAGCATTGTGCGCCGGTCGATCCGGTCGACCCAGACCCCGATGGGCAGCGCAACCAGCAGCCGAACCAGGGCGTAGGTGGTCGCCAGTCCGGCGACGAGCCGCGGATCGTCGGTGAGCGATGCCGCCAGGAGCGGCATCGAGATGAACGCGATTCCGTCGGCCAGATTCGAGGAAGCACTTGCCGCCCAGAGCGCTCGAAATGGGCGACCGAGCGACATGACCCCGAGTCTAGGGCAGGCGCCCCGCTGCGCTCAGGGCAAACCTCGGTCTCCCGGCGTCAGGCGGTGCGTTTGACTCGACAGATGACGCCCGCACTCATTCCTGGCCGCGAGATCGGCGAGCGACTCGTGGCACAACGGCGAGTACCTGGCGTGTTGGGAGATCATGACCAGACCTGAACTTCGTGACTGGGCGGCGAGCGACCGACGCTTCCATGCTCGGAAGTGGTCAGCCGTTGTCGGGCGCGGTGAGGCGGTCATCGTGCATCGTCGCGGCAACGAGGTGCGTCTCACCCTGCGCTCGCTCACGCGGGCGGCACTCCAGCAACCGTGGCGTACTCTCTACCCGCTGCTTAGCGTCGCTTAACTAGTTGCGCGTCGGCGCTACCTGCGGTCGCTCCGCAGATCGGACGGCGTCGCGATTACGTCCAGGTTGTGCTTCGTCGTCGCCGAATCAGAAACTCGTGAAACTTCGGTGCAGTGTATTCGTAGATGCCTTTTTGCAACCGGTACACCACTCCCTGGTCGGCCAGCCTGCCCATCAAGACGTTGACGTTTCCCTGTTTTCGAGATGTGACCTGGTGTATGTCGGCCGTCCGCAACGGCGGATACTCGCAGGCTCCGGTCAGCAGGAGAAGGTCTTGCTCGGCAGGCGTGAGCGAGTCAAGCCGGGGCGCGTAGAAATCGTGGTCCAAGCGCTTGAAAATCGCCTCGCGAAGGCCTTTCAGTAGGTCCACAGTCAAGACGTCCGATGAGGTGTCGATGGCATCCTCCCAGAGCTCGGCACCCCACAACTGCACGAAATACGGATATCCTTCTACGTCGTCCATGACGGCGCTCACGAGATCGTCGGTGGCTTCTTTGCCTGTGCCATCCAGGGGACGGAGGAACGCTTCACGGGTCTGGGCGCGCGTTAGGCGGCCTACCTCTTCACCGCGGAACATGCGCTCGCTGTATGTGCGAGCCTGGAGCAGGTTCGCAATCAGCGTAGGCAGGCCGCACAGCACGAGTGCAATTGGCACCTGTTGTTCCTGTAGCGAGTTGATTGCGGCAATGAGCAGTGAGAGTGGATGCTGCCCATCACGGTCCTTGTCGTCGACGAGTACTTGCGCCTCGTCGAGCATCAGGACAAGTCCTCCCTTTCCGGATTTCACGGCGATCCGAACCGTATCCAGAAGGTCGGAGGCAAGATCGGATTCCTTGGAATTGGCTGAACCGCCCAGAGACACGGTGACGTCCTCGAACGTCATTGTCGCCAACGCTCGTGCACCACTGATGACGGCCTCCGTCTTCTGACGAAGGCTCTCGGTCCGTGAAACCTGGGCCTGAACCTCCAGTAGCAGATCGTGGAGAATTGCCACGATGGCTTCTTCGCGATTGTGCCGCGGCTCCAACTGCAACCGGCCGACAGCCCAGTTGAGCTCTCCCTTGGTGACTTCTTCGAAGCGCTTGAGCAACACGGTCTTCCCCACGCCACGGAGTCCCGTGATGCGATAGTTGGCCGGGATTTCGGGCGCTCCCCGGAGTATCGCCCGCAAGATTCTTTCCTGACTCTCCCGCCCAGCAAGAAAGAGAGGAGTGTTCGCCGCTCCGGGACGATATGGATTCTTGATGAGAACTCCCCGGTCACTCGGTTCTAACAAATACTTGTTCTTATCCAAGATAATAACAGATTTCCTTTAGAAGCGAGTACCCGGGCGGCGAGTGTGGCGGAAGTCCTGGGTGCTCGGCGTGCTCAACATTGGGGCGTTCTTCGCCCTGCTCTTCATCGCGGCGTACCGGTTGCCCGGCGGAGTGGCCGCCATCGTTGGTGGCCTGCAGCTGCTCGTTGTGGTATTCCTCGCCAGCAAGGTTCTCCACGAGCGGATGACCGGGCGCGTGCTGGTGAGCGGCGCGGCTTGAGCGCTCGGTGTGAGCCTCATCGTGCTTCAATCGCAGGCGAAGCTGGACGCTGTCGGAATCCTGGCCGCGGTCCGCGGTACCGTCTGCATGGCGTCCGGCATCGTGCTCTACGTCGCCTGGTTCCACGACATCGCACGCCTGCCGGCCAGCACCATTGCGTTCCTGGGACTGTTGAGCCCGGTCGTGGCCATCCTGCTTGGCTGAACGATCGCCGGCGAGCACCTGGTCCCGATTCAGATCGCGGGGAGCGTCATCGTGGCCACGGCCCCAAAACCGGCCGGTTCTCTGCACCGTCGCAGCAACATCCGCAGCGCGGGCATCCGCTGGCTCAGTCTTTGGGGGCTTTGATATAACGCCGGATAGCGTGGACGACGACGTAGGCCAGTCCGAGGAGCACGATGGCGCTGCCGATGTAGCCGAACGTGACGGTCAGGCCGTTTGCTTCGAGCGGGAGCAACGCGTGCAGTTCAGTGAAACTCATGACTTAAGCCAACCACAGTGCGGCGTGCGCGGAGTACGAAAAAGCGCCCGCGTTCAGAGAACGAGGGCGCCTAATCGAATGCGGCTGCGGCTACTCCCGGGTGAGGACGAAGATGCGCAGCATTTCGACGTAGAGCCAGACAACGGTCATTATGATGCCAAAGGCTCCGGTCCAGCCGTACTTGCGGGGCAGGTGGTTGTTGACGCCCTTCTGGATGAAATCGAAGTCGAGCACGAGCGAGTACGCGGCCAGCAGCACCGCGAGCAGTCCGATGAGGATGCCGAGCTTGATGTCAAAGCCGAGAATGCTGATGCTCGTACTACGCATACCGAAGGCCTGGTCGGTGCCGCCGAAAATCATCATTCCCACGTTGATGAGCGAGAATGCGGCGTAGCCGATCATGGCGATCAAGAAGATCTTGGTGGCCTTCTTCGAGGCGCGAATCTTGCCGCTCTTGAACAGTGCCAGCGTGACGGCGACGACGACGAGAGTGGCGAGAACCGCCTGCAGTACGACGCCCCCGTAGATGTCTTCAAAGACGCGGGAGATGCCACCGACGAACAGGCCCTGGGCCCCGGCGAAGGTGAGGATCAGCGGAGCCGACGGCTCCTTCTTGAAGGTGTTGACCAAGCCGAGCACGAACCCGGCGATGGCACCCAGAATGAACAGGAACGGCAGCACCGGGGTGGCGACCCAGGAGATCATCGCCGCCACGAGCAGCAGCGCGAAGCCGAGGCCGGTCTTGGTGATGGTGTCTTCGTAAGTCATGCGTTCGGTGTCTTGTGAACCGGCGGATGGCCGGTTGTACATCGACTGCAGATCGTTGTCAGAGAGGGCCTGCGACGACGCCACTGCGCCACGAGCGCCGAACGCTTCGTTGCGGGAGAAAGCGGGGTTGGAGGATGCCATGGGTTGCTGTACTCACAATCAGCTGGTGGTGTATTCGGGTGTGCGGGCGAACCGACACGCAGCGCCTGGTGCGGCACTGTATTAAACCTATCGGAGAGCGCTTTCGAATGTGCTGTGGATCAGCCGATTTGCAGCATTCCGGGCGGTATTAGGCAGCGTTTCGCTGCAAGCGAATGCCGGCCCCAGTATCCGTTCTTCCGCTGCCGTTAGCCTGAAACCATGCAACCGATCATCATTGGCCACCGAGGAGCGAGCGGTTACCGTCCCGAACATACGCGCTCAGCTTTTAATTTGTCCTTCGCCCTCGGCGCCGACGCCGTCGAACCCGACCTGGTCGCCACCCGCGACGGTGTGCTCGTCATTCGCCACGAAAACGAAATCTCCGGCACAACAGATGTGGGCACTCGCGCCGAATTCGCCGCTCGCCGCACCGAGAAGCTCGTTGACGGCAAGCTGGTCACCGGCTGGTTCACCGAGGATTTCACCTGGGCCGAACTGAGCACCCTGCGCGCCCGGGAACGGTTGCCCGCTCTGCGGCAGCGCAACACGACCTTCGACGACCAACAGCCGATACTGCGCCTGCGCGACCTGTTCGACCTTGTCGACGCCGCTGCTGAGCAGACCGAGCGGGTGCTCGGGATCGTCGCCGAGATCAAGCACGCCAATTATTTTGCCGGGCTCGGCCTGCCGTTGCCGGAACTCTTCGCGGCCGAGGTCTCTGCGGCCGGCTGGAACACCGATCGGCTCACCGTCGAGAGCTTCGAACCGAGCGTGCTCGCTCAGGTTCGGGCTCAGGGCGTGCGCAGCAAACGCATCTTCCTGCTCGAAGACGAAGGGCACCCGGTCGACCAGGTCGCGGAGTACGGTGCCGGCGCGCTTAGTTACGCCGACCACCTCACGGCCGACGGACTCGCGAGCCTCGCCGCCGGCCGCTCGTCTGGCGGGTCCCGCAGCAGCATGGGCTCCAGTACTGCTACGAGTGATATCGGCGTCGACGGCATCAGCGTGCCCAAATCGCTCATCCTCGAAACGGATGCCGCGGGTGAAGTGACCGGGGCATCCGCTCTGGTGGACGATGCCCACGCTGCCGGGCTCAAGATCTACTGCTGGACCCTGCGGCCGGAGAACAAGTTTCTGGCGAAAACCTTTCGCAGCGGCACCCGCAAGGGGGACTTCGGACACTGGCAGTCGGAGTTCCGCGTCATTCTCGCCTCCGGCATCGACGGGGTGTTTGCCGACCACCCGGATCTGGCCGTGCACGTGCGCGACGACCTGCGCTGACCGGACCGTGTGTCAGGGGCCTCGCCTACACTGGAAACTGACATGATCACACCTCTTAACGCGGAATCCGCGCCCGCAACCGCCGGCCGCTCGGCCACGCCGATCATTCTCGACGCGTCTGAAAAAGCGGCTAATAGCTACGCAGGCACCGGCAGCAGCGCGCAGAGCCCGCTACTCGACGGGCTCAACCCGCAGCAGAAAGAAGCCGTCGAATACCGCGGCCAGGCGCTGCTCATCATCGCCGGCGCCGGTTCGGGCAAGACCAGTGTGCTCACCCGGCGCGTAGCGAGCCTGCTCGAAACCCGCGATGCCTGGCCGAGCCAGATCCTCGCGATCACCTTCACCAATAAGGCCGCCGCCGAAATGCGCGAGCGGGTGCACGCCATCCTCGGCCAGGCGTCGGACGGCATGTGGATCAGTACGTTCCACTCCTCTTGCGTGCGCATTCTGCGCCGCGAAGCCGAGAAGATCGGCCTTTCCCGCACGTTCAGCATCTATGACTCGGCCGACAGCAAGGTCACGCTCAAGCGCATCATCAAGGGCCTCGACGCCGACACTTACGGCTTCACGCCTGGGTCGGCTGGGGCAAAGATTTCCAAACTCAAGAACGAGCTCGCCGACGCCGATTCTTACGCGCGCAACGCGAACATGAGCGACCCGCAGGAAGTCATGTTCGTCGAGATATTTCGGCAGTACTCCGCCCGGCTGCGCGCCGCGAGCGCCCTCGACTTCGACGACCTCATCGGCGAGACGGTCTACCTGTTCCGCGCGTTCCCCAAGGTCGCCGCGCTCTACCGCCGGCGGTTTCGGCACCTGCTGGTCGACGAATACCAAGACACCAACCACGCCCAGTACGCCCTCGTGCACGAGCTCACCCGTCCGGTCACGGCCGAGCTCGCGCAGGAGATGGAAGACGACGGCGTGCACGTGCGCAATTTGCGCGACGGCAGTGGTGCCATTCCCGGCGCCTCGCTCACCGTGGTCGGTGACTCCGACCAGTCGATCTACGCCTTCCGCGGTGCGGACACCCGCAATATCAGCGGATTCGAGCGGGACTACCCGGGCGCCAAGGTGATCCTGCTCGAGCAGAACTACCGGTCGACCCAGAATATTCTCTCGGCGGCGAACGCGGTGATCGGCCACAACTTCGACCGTACAGACAAGAAGCTGTGGAGCGCGGGCGGTGACGGCGAGAAGATCGTCGGCTACACCGCGTACTCCGGTCACGATGAGGCCCAGTTCGTCTCCGATGAGATCGACATTCTGCACCGGGCTGGCATGGCCTACCGCGACATGGCGGTGTTCTATCGCACCAACGCGCAGACGCGAGCGCTGGAAGAGATCTTGGTGCGCTCGGCCACGCCGTACCGGGTGGTCGGCGGAACCAAGTTCTACGAGCGCGCCGAGATCAAGGATGCCCTGGCCTACCTCATCGCCGTCGCCAACCCGGTCGATGAACTCGCGCTACGCCGCATTCTGAACACCCCCAAGCGCGGCATCGGCCCGGCCACCGAGACCGGGCTGTCGAGCTTCGCCGACGACAACGAGCTCACCTTTCGCCAGGCCATGCGCAACTCTGCCGCGCTCGGCCTTGGACCCAAGGTGACGGGCGCCATCCTCAAGCTCGCCGAACTACTCGACGCCGCCGCGCTCATGCTCGTGCCGACGTCGGTCACCGATGACGGTGTGCCGGTCGGTGCTGCCAACGTTTCTGAGGTGCTCGAGTTTCTGCTGAACGGCAGCGGGCTGCTAGCCGTGCTGCGGGGCAGCCGCGACCCGCAGGACGAGGTGCGGGCCGAGAACATCGAGGAGCTCGTCGCCCAGACCAAAGACTTCAACAAGGAGAACCCCGACGGCGGACTCGTCGACTTTCTCACCCAGGTGTCGCTCGTGGCCGCGGCCGACGATCTCGACGACGCCTCGGGCACGGTCTCGTTGATGACCCTGCACACCGCGAAAGGCCTCGAATATGAGGCTGTGTTCCTCACCGGCGTCGAGGAAGGGCTACTGCCGCACCAGATGTCGGCGAACGAGCCTGGCGGCCCGGCCGAAGAGCGCCGCCTGTTCTACGTAGGCATCACCCGCGCGCGCAAGCGACTTTACCTCTCGCTCGCCATGACCCGCGCCCAGTTCGGCGACATTAACGTGGCGATGCCGAGCCGCTACCTGCAGGAGATCCCAGCCGAGCTGATCGACTGGAAGCAGTCGCCGGGCATGGCCAACTCGCGCGGCGGCACCCAGCCGCGAGCGCTCAATGCGCGCCGCGATGGCGGCTTCGGTGGCTTTGGCAACTCCCTCAACAGCGGTTCCAACACTGGCTCGAGCGACGGTTACGGCGGACGGAGCGGGTACGGCAACAGCGTGAAGCAGACCGGTCTGCCGCCGGGCAAGCCGAAGACCGAGTGGGCGAACAAGATCACCGGCACGATGCGCGACAACGGCACCCTCGAGCTCGCGGCGGGCGACCGCATTCGCCACCACGACTTCGGCGAAGGCCGGGTCAACCAGGTCACCGGCGAGGGTACCAAGCGCATCGCGCACGTGCAGTTCGACACCGCGGGTGCCAAAAAGTTGTTGATCAAGATCGCCCCGATCGAAAAGATCTAGCGTGCTTGTTGCGGTAGCGCTCGAAGCAGTGCTCGAGGCATTGGTGACACACAGGCTGTTCACAGGCTCTCGATAGCTGTTCGAGGGACGCCCGCCCGATGCTCTACTCATGAGCCTCGACACGCGCACCACTCAAATCGGCACCGCGCCCGTGAACACCCCGCGGGTGACCTCGCCGCACCCCGCTTATAAGAAGCGGATGCGTCTCGCCGACAGTCTGCAGATTCTCTGTGTCGCCTCGGTCGCCATCGTGGTTGCCATCTTTCTCGCCGATGGGGGAGCAGCCAAGTTCGGCACCACCGCCGACGCGTTCACGTCCCTTGGAATCGTCGCGGGTCTGATCGGAACCGACCTGCTGCTCGTCATGCTCGTGCTGGCCGCTCGGCTCCCCCCGATCGACCGCGCCTTCGGGCACGATCAAGCTATGGCCGTGCACCAGTCGCTCGGCAAGCCGGCCCTGTACCTCATCCTCGGCCATGCTGCACTGCTCATCACCGGCTACGCGCTCGCCGAAAACGTCAATGTGGTGGCCGAGACCTGGAACATGTTCACAACCCTGCCCGACATGCCGCTCGCCTTTCTCGGCCTCGCGCTCATGATTGGTATCGTCATCACCTCGCTCGTGGTGGTGCGCCGCAAGTTTCGCTACGAAGCCTGGCACGCCGTGCATCTGCTCGCTTACCTCTCGGTACTCGTCGCCATCCCGCACCAGCTGAGCGTCGGTGGTCTGCTCAGTGAGGGCGCCATCGCCCGGTATTACTGGCTAGCCCTGTATGCGATGGTCGCCAGCTCCATCATCGTGTTCCGATTCCTGTTGCCGGTCACCCGGTCGTTGCGCCACCGCCTGGTCGTGGACCGAGTGGACGCCGTCGCTCCGGGCGTCGTCTCAATTACCTTGACCGGCCGAAAACTGGACAAACTCCGGGCGACCTCCGGACAGTTCTTCGTCTGGCGGTTCTGGGCCGATGGACTTTGGTGGCAGGCGCATCCCTTCTCCCTGTCGTCAGCGCCGAGTGAACGCGGACTGCGCATCACCGTTCGCGGCCTGGGCGATGCCTCGCAGCAGCTTCCTCAATTGAAACGCGGCACCCGGGTCAGCTTCGAAGGCCCCTATGGACTGTTCACCGAGAACGCGCGAACCTCGCCCCGGGTGGTGCTGATCGCCGCCGGCATCGGCGTCGCGCCCATTCGCTCCCTACTCGAAACGGTGTCGTTCGCGCCGGGCAACGCCACCGTACTGATTCGCTCGCACTCCCTGGGCGATACCTACCTGGTCGACGAACTCACCGACCTGTGCCGGGTACGCGGCGTTGAGCTGCGCATCATCGCCGGTAAACGTCCAAGTGGAGTGAGCACCTGGCTTCCAGCGGATGCCGTCCGGGACGGGATCTCCCTGCGCACGATCGTGCCCGAACTCGAAAGCTCCGACATCTATATCTGCGGCCCCCGACCCTGGACCGACGCCGTCGTGCGCGACGCCCGCTCCGGCGGGATACCCAAGAAGCAGATCCACTACGAAAGGTTTGACTGGTGAGAGCACGCGCGGTAGCCCTGGCCACCCTGGCCTCCGTTTCGATCGTCGGCATCGGGTGGCAGTTGGGAACCCAGGCGATTGACGCCTCGCAGAGCCTGACGGCGTCCAGCGGCGGCACCGCGATAGCCGCAACCGTGACCGCCACAACGGATGCCGCGGCTGCCGCCACCGCGGCGGCCAATGCCGCCGCCGCAGCCCAGGCCGCCGCAACGGCCGCGACGGCCGCTGCCGCATCAGCGGCCCAGGCCGCAGCGCAGTCAGGCACCTTCACCGGCGCGGTGGTGCAGACCCAATTCGGCAACATGCAGGTGTCGGTAACCGTCGCCAACGGCGCGATCATCGAGGTCACCCCGCTGCAGCTGACCAATCGTGGCGGCCGATCGGTCGATATCAGTAACCAGGCCGCGCCGATTCTGCGCTCCGAGGTGCTCGCCGCGCAGTCCGCGAAGGTGCAAAACATCAGCGGTGCCACGTACACGAGCGAGGGCTACCTGCGGTCGCTGCAATCAGCGCTCGATACGGCCGGATTCTAGGGTGCCGACTGTGGGCGGGGACTATGAGTGGATGCCGGCGCTCACCTTTGCAACGATGGGGACGGTCGTGAGTCTGCGCTTGGAAGATGCTGATGCCGTTGACCTGGTCGAGACGGTGTTTCATCGCTGGGATGAGCAGTTCAGCCTGTACCGGGAGGACTCGGAACTGAGTCGCATCGCGCGCGGGGACATCCGTTTGACTGAGGCGAGTCAGAGTCTACGCGCCTGCTACGCCCTCGCGTTGCACTGGTGTGAACGCACCCAGGGTGTGTTCACACCACATCGTGCCGACGACGTCATCGACCTCTCGGGCGTGGTCAAGGCGCTCGCCATCGCCGAAGCCGGAGCAGCCCTGACGGCGCGCGGCTCGACTAATTGGTCGATCAACGCTGGCGGTGATGTCCTGGTCAGTGGGGATGCCGGGCACCCCGAATGGAGTGTGGGGATCGTCGATCCATCCGATCGTGGTGAGCTGATTGCGAGCGTGCCGTTGCGGCATCCGCTTCGGGCTGTGGCAACCTCGGGCAGCGCGGAACGGGGCGAACACATTTGGACCGCCCTGAACGGTGACCCGTCACCGTTTCGACAGGTGAGTGTGTTCGCGGCCGATATCGTCACTGCCGACGTACTCGCCACGGCGATCGTGGCAGGCGGAGAGACGACCCTGAACGAGATGACCGAGCGTTTCGCCATCGACGTACTCGCGGTGCGGCTTGACGGCCAGTTGCTCGCGACTCCGGGACTGAGGCGGACTGTATAGGCGATTTTGCGTAGAAGTGAGTTGGTCCGTGGCGTTTGGTCGTCTCGTGACGCGACGGCACCGCGGGTCCGAATCAACCGCGCTCGCGTGCAGGGCGGGCTGATCCTGAAATCAGGACGCGGTGGGCATCCGCTGGCGGTCGGGGCGGCGCAGGAGCGCGGCGAGGGCACGCCAGCCGAGGAGAAACAGGCCGAGCACGATGGTCGTGACGATCGCAAAACTGAGTTGAACGCCCTGGCCACTGGCGAGGCGCAGCAGGAGGCCACCCGCTGCGGTGGCGATCCAGATGCCGACGCCGGTCCAGATGATACGGCGCGGGTGTCGCCAGGCACGCAGCAGGAGCCAGCCGATAATCAGGCCGCCGAGGAACGGCCAATAGGTCACGCCGAGTCCGGCTAGACTCTCGCCGTGGCTCAATCGGCCGATCGCAGCGAAAGCCAGCACGAGGATCGCGTCGAGAGCGCCCGCCGTGATGATCGATGATCGCGATATGGGGCCAGCTCCGATACGCAGTGATGCCATATTTTTAGCCTATCCACCCGGTCGGTTCGGAACCCGGAGTTGGCTGTGAGCCCAGCTTGATCAGACGCTGCCGCCGATGAGTGCGCCGATCACATAGGTCACCGCGAGGGCGAGGATTCCGCCGATGACGATGCGGGCGATCGCGCGCGGCTTGGGGCTGTTGCCGAGGTGCGCGCTGAGCCAACCGGTGATGACGAGGGCGATCAGCACCGCGACAAACGTGGCGCCGATGCGCCATTCGGCCGGAGGAAGCAGCACTGCGAGCAGGGGGAGCGCGGCGCCGACGGTGAAGGCGATAGCGGATGCGTACGCTGCGTGCCACGGATTGGATACGTCCTGCTCGGTGATGTGCAGCTCGACCTCGAGGTGCGCAGCGAGGGCATCGTGCTCGGTGAGTTCGATTGCCACCTGCTGGGCAGTCTGGGACGACAGTCCCTTGGCCTGGTAGAAGCCGGCGAGTTCAGCGAGTTCCTCGTCGGGTTCGTTCTCAAGTTCCCAGGTTTCTTTGGCGATCAGGGCGCGTTCGGAGTCGCGCTGGCTGCTCACTGAGACGTACTCGCCGAGCGCCATCGAGATGGCGCCGGCGAGCAGGCTGGCGACACCGGCGATGAGGATGACGTGGGAGTCTGTGGTCGCGGCGGCGACACCGACGACGAGGGCGGCAACGGAGACGATGCCGTCATTCGCGCCGAGAACTCCGGCGCGCAGCCAGTTCAACCGTGAGGCGAGGCCGGCGGCGTGTGGTTCCACCGCTTGAGACAAATTGGTCATGGATAAGAATAGGCAGGGTGTAGCGGCTTGGTCCAGCAAGGTGTGGCTAGCCTTGCGCGGGTACTCGGCGCGGGTACTCGGCGCGGGGGACGCGGATTTGGGGTGCGACTCGACGCCTGATTCACGCGATAGAGTTTTAGATGGTCGGTATGTCTTGATGTCGAGCTATTTTGCGGCAACGACTGCTGTTACCAACAATCTCATTTACCCATCATGTAGCGATCTATCGGCACCGGCAGGTGATCGCCACGACGCGGATTGGAAGAGCAGCGTGGACCTTTACGAATACCAAGCGAGAGACCTCTTTGAGGAATATGGTGTACCGGTTCTGCCGGGCATTATCGCGGACACCCCCGCCGAAGTGCGTGCAGCAGCTGAGAAGCTCGGCGGCGTTGTCGTCGTCAAGGCGCAGGTCAAGGTCGGCGGCCGCGGCAAGGCCGGCGGCGTCAAGGTAGCCAAGACTCCGGATGACGCCGAAGCCGCAGGCCGGGGCATCCTGGGCCTGGACATCAAGGGCCACACTGTGCACCGCGTCATGGTGGCCGGCGGAGCCCGCATCAAGGCGGAGTTCTACTTCTCCGTGCTGCTGGACCGGTCGAACCGCTCCTACCTGTCGCTCGCCAGCTACGAGGGTGGCGTCGAGATCGAAATTCTCGCCGTCGAGAAGCCCGAAGCGCTCGCCTACACAGCCGTCGACCCCGCAGTCGGCATCAACCTCGCCGTCGCGAAGCAGATCGCGATCGACGCGAAGTTCCCGGCAGAGCTCGTCGACAAGGTCGCTCCGGTCTTCGTCAAGCTCTACAACGTATTCAAGGGTGAAGACGCGACCCTGGTCGAGGTCAACCCGCTCGTCCTCACCGAAGAGGGCGACATCATCGCCCTCGACGGCAAGGTCACGATCGACGAGAACGCCGACTTCCGTCACCCCAAGCACGCCCTGCTCGAGGACGTTGCCGCGGCTGACCCGCTCGAAGCCAAGGCAAAGGCCGCCGGCCTCAACTACGTCAAGCTCGACGGTGAAGTCGGCATCATCGGCAACGGCGCTGGACTCGTCATGTCAACCCTCGACGTTGTCGCCTACGCCGGCGAGAACTTCGGCAGCGTCAAGCCGGCCAACTTTCTCGACATTGGGGGCGGAGCATCCGCTGAGGTCATGGCTGCCGGCCTCGACGTAATTCTCGGTGACCCGCAGGTCAAGAGCGTATTCGTCAACGTCTTCGGCGGCATCACCGCCTGTGACGCTGTCGCCAAGGGCATCGTGGGCGCGCTCGCCGAGCTCGGCTCTGCCGCCAACAAGCCGCTCGTGGTGCGCCTCGACGGCAACAACGTCGAGGAGGGTCGTCGCATCCTTGCCGAGGCGAACCACCCGCTCGTAACACTGGCCGCCACCATGGACGAGGGCGCCGCCAAGGCCGCCGAACTCGCCCACGCAGCGAAGTAAGGGACAACAATGTCAATCTTCCTCAACACGGACTCCAAGGTCATCGTTCAGGGCATCACCGGGGGTGAGGGCACCAAGCACACTGCCCTCATGCTCAAGGCCGGTACCCAGGTCGTCGGTGGCGTCAACGCCCGCAAGGCCGGCACCACCGTCGTGCACGGCAGCGTCGAGCTGCCCGTCTTCGGCACGGTCAAAGAGGCTGTCGAGAAGACCGGCGCCGACGTGTCGATCATCTTCGTACCGCCGATGTTCACCAAGGACGCGGTCATCGAAGCGATCGACGCCGAGATTCCACTGCTCGTCATCATCACCGAGGGCGTTCCGGTGCAAGACTCGGCCGAGTTCTGGGCCTACGCCATCGCCAAGGGCAACAAGACCCGCATCATCGGACCGAACTGCCCCGGCATCATCACGCCCGGTGAGGCGCTTGTCGGCATCACGCCGGCCAACATCACCGTCAAGGGCCCGGTCGGTCTCGTCTCCAAGTCGGGCACCCTGACTTACCAGATGATGTACGAACTGCGCGACCTGGGCTTCTCCACAGCGATCGGTATCGGTGGCGACCCAATCATCGGCACCACGCACATCGATGCGCTTGAAGCCTTCGAGAACGACCCGGAGACGCTCGCCATCGTCATGATCGGCGAAATCGGCGGCGACGCTGAAGAGAAGGCCGCCGAGTACATCAAGGCGCACGTCACGAAGCCGGTCATCGGCTACGTGGCCGGTTTCACCGCTCCAGAGGGCAAGACCATGGGCCACGCCGGTGCCATCGTCTCCGACGGAGCCGGAACCGCCCAGGGCAAGAAGGAGGCCCTCGAGGCCGCCGGAGTCAAGGTCGGCAAGACGCCGAGCGAGGCTGCGAACCTGCTGCGCGAGGCACTCGCCGCACTGTAAGTAGGACATTTGAGGGGGCTCGCCGGGTGACCGGCGGGCCCCTTTTGCCATCGGTGGGCGCAAAGTCGGCGTGCACAACCGCGGCGATTTTGAGCGGATGCCCGGCTCACGCCACGAGACGACGCAGGAGTTCGCGCGTGGGTGGCCCGCGTTGTCACCGGGGCGATATAGGCTCGCAACGGATGAACCGCATAACGACCGCCCTGCTCGCCGCTCTTGAGGCATTACTTGTTGTCGCCATCGGCATCGGCATCGCCATGGTGCCGCTCACCGTACTCTGGGCCGCCCACTTCGGCCTGTCGGTCGAGTGGTTCGTCTTCTGGCGGGCCGCGGCCGATATCTGGCTGCTCGGCAACGGTGTCGACCTCACGGTGCAGCTCGGCCCCGACGTTGCCGCCGCGCTCGGCCTGGCCGGTGCCGACACTCCTTTTCTGATCACCGTCGTGCCGCTCGGCTTCGCCATGCTCTCGGTGCTCATGGGCATACACACCGGCCGTCGCGCCGCCGAAACCCCGCACCGCTGGACCGGCGTCGGCGTCGCCGTAGGCACCTACGCCATCCTCGCCGCGCTGGTGACCCTGTCCGCCGTCTCGAAGACGGTCACGCCCAACCAGCTGCAGGGGCTTCTGCTGCCGACGCTCATCTATGCGGCCGGCGTCGTAATCGGGACGGAACTGGGGCGGCGCCAGACCGTGGAAGCGGCGGAGCGCCTGGATCCGGTGAGCCGGCGCATCCGCTCGTGGTATCGAAGGTTGCCGCAAACCACCCGCATCGTGATTGCCGGGGCCTTGCGCGGTGGAACCGCTGCCGCTGCCGGGGTGCTGATCGTGTCGGCCGTAACCGTGACCGTGCTCGTGGCCATCAACTACGCGACCATCATCGGGCTGTACGAGGCGGTGCAGGCCGGGGTACTCGGCGGTGCCACGATCACGCTCGCGCAACTCGCGCTCATTCCCAACCTCGTGGTCTGGGCCGCAGCCTGGTTCATCGGCCCGGGAATTGCGATGGGAGTCGGTACCAGTGTCTCGCCGATCGGCACAGTGGTGGGCACTCTGCCCGGACTACCCATCTTCGGCGCGCTGCCGCAGGGCACGCCGGCCTACGGATTTCTCGGGCTGCTTGTTCCGGTGCTGATCGGCTTCGCCTTCGCAGTCGTGACCCGGCAACGGTTGGATCGCCCCGGCGTGCCCGAACGCACCACACTCGAACACATTCTCACCGGGCTCGGCATGGGCGTGATCGCCGGAGTGCTGCTCGGGCTGCTCGCCTGGTGGTCGGCTGGCGCGATGGGCCCGGGCCGCCTCGTTGAGGTCGGCCCGAATCCACTGCTGGTCGGCGCGCTCGCCGCAGCCGAAATCAGTGTCGCTGCGGCCTTTGGCATGCTGGCCGGCCGGGTGCGAGTCCCGTCGGGGCTCCCTGCCAAACGGTAAGCTCAGAACCGTGCTGTCTATTGTCGTGCTGATCTCCGGCGGAGGATCCAATCTGCGAGCCTTGCTGGAGGTGTCCGAAGATGCCGAATTTCCGGCGCGAGTAATCGCGATCGGCGCCGACCGCGACGCCGACGGGCTTGAGCTCGGTATCGAATTCGGAATCCCGGCCTTCTCCGTTCCCTTCTCGTCGTTCAAAGACCGGGCGGCCTGGGGCGACGAACTGCTCGCGCAGATTCAGCAGTGGCAGCCCGACCTGGTCGTGCTCAGCGGCATGATGCGGCTCTTGCCGCCGCGCGTCGTTGCCGCGCTATCGCCGAACCTGATCAACACGCATCCGGCCTACCTGCCCGAATTTCCGGGCGCACACGCCGTGCGTGACGCCCTCGCCGCCGGTGCCGTACAGACTGGCGCGAGCATCATAGTCGTCGATAACGGCGTCGACGAGGGCCCCATTCTCGTGCAGGAACGCGTCGACATCGAGCCAGGGGACACTGAAACTTCTCTGCAGAATCGCATCAAGATCGTCGAACGACGCCTGCTCATCCAGGCCGTGCTCGACATCGCAAACGGACACATGAACCTCAAGGAGAGCTCCAAAGCATGAGTGGACACACCAACGCGCCCAACACGTACCGTAACCGGGACAAGATCCGCATCGAGCGCGCACTCATCTCTGTGAGCGACAAGACCGGCCTACTCGAACTGGCCGCCGCCCTCAAAGCGGATGGCGTCGAAATCGTTTCCACCGGATCCACTGCGGCCACGATTCGCGCCGCCGGCTACGACGTGACCGACGTGTCGGCCGTCACCGGGTTTCCGGAATCGCTCGACGGCCGGGTCAAGACCCTGCACCCCGGCGTGCACGCCGGCATCCTCGCCGACCTGCGCCTCGAAACACACGAAGCACAGCTCGAAGAGCTCGGCATCAAGGCCTTCCAGCTCGTCATCGTCAACCTGTATCCCTTCGTTGAAACCGCACTGAGCGGTGCCGAACCGGCCGACGTGATCGAGCAGATCGACATCGGCGGACCGGCGCTCGTGCGGGCATCCGCTAAAAATCACGCCAACGTGGCCATCGTCGTCGACCCGGCCAGCTATGGTGAGATCATCGAGGCTGTCGGTGCTGTCGGTGCTGTCGGTGCTGGCGGTTCGACGCTCAAACTGCGCCAGAAGCTCGCCTCGCTCGCCTTTGAGCACACCGCCGATTACGACCTGAGCGTGTCGGCCTGGTTCACCGAAAACGTCTACGACCAGTGGCAGGACGACGTCGAGGCGCTCGACCAGGACGTCGAGTTTGCAGCGGACGAGGACGAGGACGAGGCGCCGTTCCCCGGGGGACTTGGCATCGAGGTCACCCGCGAAGCCATTCTGCGCTACGGCGAGAACTCGCACCAGGCCGCCGCTCTGTACGTCGGCGAGGGTGGCCGTGGTATTGCCCAGGCACGACAGCTGCACGGCAAGGAAATGTCGTACAACAACTACGTCGATGCGGATGCCGCTGTGCGCGCCGCCTTCGACTTCAGCGAACCGGCCGTCGCCATCGTCAAGCACGCCAACCCGTGCGGAATCGCCATCGCCAAGCCCAACGCGCCGGACGGTATCGCCTCAGCCCACCTGCGCGCGCACGCCTGCGACCCGATCTCCGCGTTCGGCGGCGTCATCGCTGCGAACCGAGTCGTCACGCTCGCCATGGCCGAAACGGTCAACGGAATCTTCACCGAGGTGCTCGTCGCCCCCGGATTCGAACCGGCTGCGGTCGACCTGCTCACCCAGAAGAAGAACATTCGCCTTCTCGAGTTGCCGGCCGACTACGAGCGTTCCTCGCTCGAACTGCACCAGATCTCGGGCGGCCTGCTCGTGCAGGAGACCGACAGCTTCGAAGACTTCAGCTCGGCCGGCTGGACCCTCGTCGCCGGCCCCGAAGTGGATGCCGCCACTCGCACCGACCTGGAATTCGCGTGGAAGTCCTGCCGCTCCGTGAAGTCGAACGCCATTCTGCTCGCGCATGCCGGGGCATCCGTCGGGGTGGGAATGGGCCAGGTCAACAGGGTCGACTCCTGTCACCTCGCCGTGAGCCGCGCCGGCGAGCGGGCCGAGGGATCGGTCGCCGCCTCTGACGCGTTCTTCCCGTTCGCTGACGGGCTCGAAGTTCTGCTCGAAGCCGGAATCAAGGCTGTCGTGCAGCCCGGCGGATCGGTGCGCGACCCCGAAGTTATCGCCGCAGCCACCGCGGCCGGAGTCTCTATGTATTTCACCGGAGAGCGCCACTTCTTCCATTAGATCGTGCGAAGAGCACCCTGAATCTCGCAGTCAGGGTGCTTTTTGCGTACCCGGGCCCTGCAGCTGTTCCCCCCGAAGCGCGTGCCAGTTATCCTATTTGAGGCGACGCCACACAACGGCGCCACCGCACTCGGCTCACAAGGCCCGACACAACGGAGTTTCCATGACCCTCACGCACCCAGCCGCCGCCCTCGATTCTCTCGCGCAGATTCCGCTTTCCCATGAGAAAGTGCTGATCACCAAGGGAGAGCGCTCCGGGCTACTGATTACGGTGGCTGTTCATTCCACTCGGCTCGGCCAAGCCCTCGGCGGTGCGCGCCTGTGGCAGTACGCCACCTGGACCGACGCCGTGGCCGACGCCTTGCGCCTCTCTGCCGCCATGACCCTCAAGAACGCGGCCGCCGGTCTGGGCCTCGGCGGCGGCAAATCGGTCATCTACCTACCGCTCGGCACGGTGCTTACCGATGCCGAGAAGCGCCTTGCAATGCTCGACCTCGGAGACGCGATCGAGAGCCTGCATGGCGCCTACATGACCGCCGAAGACGTCGGCACGAGCGCCGAACTCATGGCGATCGTCGCAGAACGCACGAACCATGTCTGCGGGCTGCCCGCTGCGAGCGGCGGCGTCGGCGAACCGGCTGATGCCACGGCGGCCGGCGTCTACGCGAGCATCGAGTCCACCTTGGAGGCGCTGTTCGGAAGCCGAGAAGTACGTGGCCGCCACCTCGTCATCTCCGGACTCGGACAGGTCGGCGGACGCCTCGCTGTAGCCCTCGCCGCGGCCGGCGCAACGCTCACCGTCACGGACATCAACCCCGAAAAGCGTGCCCTGGCCGAAGAGCTCGGCGCCAGCTGGGTGTCGGTCGCTGACGCGCACCGCGTGCACGCCGACCTGTTCGTGCCGTGCGGCCTTGGCGGCGTGCTGACAGCCGGCGTTATCGCGGAGTTGAACGTGCTGGGCGTGTGCGGTGCCGCCAACAACCAACTCGCCATGCCCGCCGGAGCGGCCCAGTTGGACGCGCGGGGCATCCTCTGGGCACCGGATTTCGTCGTCAACGCCGGGGGCGTCGTCTACCTCGCCATGGCGAGCGAGCCGAACGCCGACCTCGGCCAGATCACGGCCCGCGTCGCCGCTATCGGCAACGTGCTGACGCAGATCTTCACGGATGCCCGCGCGAGCGAGATCACGACACTCGCGGCCGCCGAGATGCTCGCCGCTGCCCGCCTGGACGCTGCCCGGTAGTGCGTTCACCTCGCGACCCCGCCCTGGCCTGTCAGGACCGCGCCCACGAGCAGTGCGGGTCCTGGCCAAGAGCGGGCGTGCGCGCGGTGCCGCGGGCCCTATTCGCGCAGTTCGGCCGGGATGGTCGGCAGCACCCGAGCTGCAGCCCGGCGCTCCTTGAGCGTCGTGCGGGCAGCCTTGGCCAGCTCCGTGAGAATAGGAATGCCGGAGAGCAAAATGATGCCGATGATGAAGAACTCGGAGTACTTGGCGACGAACGCGAACTGGCCGAGGAAGTAGCCGATCAGGGTGAGGCCGACTCCCCAGGCGAAGGCACCGATCGCGTTATAGGTCACGAAGCTGCGGTAGCGCATCTTACCGACGCCGGCAGCGACCGGCACAAAGGCCCGAAAAATGGGCAGAAAACGGGCCAAAATGATCGACTTACCGCCGTGCTTGGCGAAGAAGGCATTGGTGCGCTCGACGTTCTTCGGGTTGAACAACCGGTTCTTCTCCCGTGAGAAGACCGCTGGCCCCGCTTTTCGGCCGATGACATAGGCGAGCTGATCGCCGGCGAACGCCGCCGCGAACACGACCAGACAGGTCACCCAGATCGGCAGCGGTACCACCCCGGTCGCGGTGAGCAACCCCACAGTGAACAGCAGCGAATCACCCGGCAGGAACGACAGCACGATGAAGCCGGTCTCGACGAACACAACCACGGCAACGCCCAGAAGAACGAACGATCCAAACGAATGGATCAGCCACTCCGAGTCGAGAAAATCGATTCCAAACAGGGTGGGCAGCATGAAGAATCCTTTCGGGACGCGCGATGGCATAGAAATAGGAACGCCCGCAATAGACGTTGCACCCAGACTACGGGACACCCACTTGTGACTTGCCGAGTGGGCGACGCGCGGCGAACAGATGCCGCCGCGCCAGAAAATCCTTGCCTTCTGCCCCTGTTTTCCCATATTCTGGAGGGCTGCCTGATCCGGGGGCATGAGATACACATAACTTTTAGGCGCCCAGGAGGCAGACATGACAAAGACAGCACCGATCACGCTCGCACTGGTTGCGAACGACGGCGCTCACTTTGGCGCCTGTGCCCCGGACCACGCCGCAACTGCGTCCCTCGTCGACTAGCCGCCTTCTCGTCGCACTCGGCCGGGTGCCGACGCCTGCATCGGTCTTGTCCCGTCAGCATCCGTTCATCACGACCGCTGGGCGCTCCGCTACTCCTCGCTGACGCGTTCGTAGCACGCCGATGAGCGTCGTCGTTTGCAATTTCCCCGTCGCCGGTACTGTTCGGTCTGGCGACCACAGACATTCGCTGCATCGCGCACTCTGAAGTCCGGGGGCGCGGGGCGCAGCCGCACCATCATCAGGACTGGACCATGACCACCACCGCTCCACTTGTACCGCCGCCCGAAGCACGCGCCAGTACGTTCCGCAGCCTGCAACGGCTCTACCCCTACGCCAAGCCGGCCCTGCCGCGCATCTACCTCGGCATGGTCTCGGCTTTGCTGGCCGGGCTCGTAGCTCTTGCCATTCCCCAGGTGCTGGCCTGGCTCGTCGACGGCCCACTTAACCAGGTGGGGAGCGGTGGCAGCCCTTCGCAAATCTGGACGGCGGTCTGGATCGTGCTCGGTCTTGGCGTGCTCGAGGCGATCATGATCGCCCTGCGCCGCTGGTTCGTGCTGACCCCCGGCACCCACATCGAGGCGCGCATGCGCAACCATCTCTATGCCCGGCTGCAGGACCTGCCGGTGAGTTTTCACGACCGCTGGCCGAGTGGCCAGCTGCTCTCGCGTGCCGTGAGCGACCTCAACCTCATTCGCCGCTGGGTGTCGTTCGGACTAGTGCTGCTCGTCGTCAACTTTCTCACCATCGTCGTCGGCGTCGCTATTTTGCTCTGGATGCATTGGCTGCTCGGCGTGATCTTCGTCGTCTGTTCCATTCCGATTTGGATCTACGGCTATGTCTTCGAGAAGAAGTACTCAGTGATCGCGCGGCGCAGCCAGGATCAGACCGGCGACCTCGCGACCGCCGTCGAGGAGTCGGTACATGGCATTCGCGTACTCAAAGCGTTCGGACGCGGCTCGTTCGCGCTGAAAAACTTCGCCGTGCAGGCCGAAAGCCTGCGCGGGACCGAAATCGAGAAAGCGCGTGCCATCGCCGGAATCTGGCTCTGGCTGCTGCTCGTTCCCGACGTCGCGTTCGCGCTCTGCCTCGTCACGGGCGTCTGGCTCACCAGCCAGGGCGACCTCAGCGGTGGCGAGCTGTTAGCGTTCTTCGCGACCGCGACCGTGCTGCGGTTTCCGGTGGAGTCGATCGGGTTTCTGCTGTCGATGACCTTCGACTCGCGCACCGCAACCGATCGATTCTTTGACATTCTCGATACCCCGAACGAGATCACCGACCCGGAGAAGCCGTCCACCCTGACCACGCCGCTCGGTCGACTCGCCTTCGAGAACGTGCACTTTCGCTACCCGGACTCGCCGGAGCGCTTTCCCGACCTGCTTGACGGCATCGACCTCGTGCTCGAACCGGGGGAGACGATGGCCCTGGTCGGTCTCACCGGTTCGGGCAAAAGCACCCTGACCGCGCTCACGACCCGCCTGTACGATGTGACCGCGGGCGCTGTGACGCTGGACGGCGTCGACGTGAGGGCACTGAGTCGCGAGGAACTGCGCAGTCACCTGGCGATGGCATTCGAGGATGCGACGCTGTTCTCGGCATCCGTTCGTGACAACGTTCTGCTCGGGCGAGCCGACCTTTCCGAAAATATTCTCGAAGCGGATGCTGCGCTCGCGCAGGCCCTGCAGATCGCGCAGGCCGGTTTCGTGCACGACCTGCCGCTCGGCGTGGACACCCTCGTCGGTGAGGAGGGTATGAGCCTCTCGGGTGGTCAGCGGCAGCGCCTCGCGCTGGCCCGGGCGGTCGCGGCGCGGCCATCCGTTTTGATTTTGGACGATCCGCTGTCGGCGCTCGACGTGAACACCGAATCGCTGGTCGAAAACGCGCTGCGCGAGGTGCTCGTCGACACGACCGCGCTCATCGTGGCACACCGGCCGTCGACGGTCATGCTCGCCGACCGGGTGGCACTGCTCGAGAACGGCCGCATCACCGCGGTCGGCACTCACTCGGAGCTGCTTCGTACGAGGCCGCACTACACCTTCGTTATCTCCAGCCTCGAAGACGAAGAACGCAGAGAATCAAACCGAGCGGGGGGGCGCTGTGAGTGTGACCGGAGTAAACGGTGAGGAACGCCACGACTTCACTAAGGCCGAAAGCAAGCAGATTCGGGCCCGTTCGCTGCGGCTGCTCGGCTCGTTGCTGTTTCCGGTGCGCGCCAAGGTCGTGCTCGCCATGCTGGTCGTGGTCGTCTCGACCGCCGCCCAGGTCTCCGGCCCGGCGCTGATCGCCTTTGGCATCGACCGCGGGTTGCCAGCCCTGCTGAGGCAAGACTGGCTGCCACTGGCGGCGACCGGCGGCATCTACCTCGTCGCCGGGGTGCTGGGCGCGCTGCTCATAGCCTGGTACACGGTGCTGTCGGCCCGCATCAGCCAGGCGGTGCTCATCGACCTGCGCAAGCGGGTGTTTTTGCACACCCAGAAGCTCAGCCTCGAGTTTCACGAGTCGTACACCTCCGGCCGCATCATCTCGCGTCAGACCAGCGACCTCGACGCGATTCGCGAGTTGCTTGACTCGGGCATCAACCAGCTGGTACAGGGCATCCTCTATATGTCGTTCACGGCGATCGCGCTCGTCCTGCTCGACGGCACCAGCGGACTGGTGCTGCTTGGCGCGCTGGTACCGCTTGTTATTCTCACGCGCTGGTTTCAGGTGCGTTCGCAAAGCCTGTTTCGGCAGTCGAGGGTCGCCTCGGCGAGCCTGATCGTGAAGTTCGTCGAGACCATGACCGGCATTCGCGCAGTGAAGGCGTTTCGCACCGAAAAGCACAACGAGACGGTGTTCGGCAAGCTCGTCGAGAGCTACCGCATGGTCAACGCGCGCGTGATTCAGCTGTTCGGAGTGTTCGATCCGGGGCTCGTGCTGATCGGTAACGTGACGGTCGCTGCCGTACTGCTGGTCGGTGGCTTTCGGGTGGCGGACGGCCAGCTCGCCATCGGCGCGCTGCTCGCGACGCTCCTGTACACCCGCCGGTTCTTCGATCCGATGGAGGAGATGGCGATGTTCTACAACTCCTATCAGTCGGCTGCGGCGGCGCTCGAGAAGATCTCGGGCGTGCTCGAGGAACGCCCAGGTGTGCCAGATCCGATCACCCCGGTCGACCTCTGGGAGGCCCGCGGGCGGGTGCGCTTCGACAACGTACAGTTCGCTTATCAGGTCGATCGGGAGATTCTTCCGCACTTCGACCTCGACATTCCGGCCGGGCAGACCATCGCCCTGGTCGGGTCGACCGGAGCCGGCAAATCCACCCTCGCCAAGCTCATGAGCCGCTTCTACGATCCAACGGATGGCCGGGTGCGGCTCGACGACGTCGACCTGCGCGACCTGCATCCCAAGGACCTGCGGCGAGCGATCGTCATGGTTACCCAGGAGGCTTACCTGTTCAGTGGATCGGTCGCCGAGAATATCGCCATTGGCAAACCGGATGCTTCGACGCAGGAAATTCGCGCCGCCGCCGTCGCCGTCGGTGCTCACGACTTTATCGAGAGTCTGCCGAACGGGTACGACACCGACGTGAACAAGCGTGGTGGGCGAGTGTCAGCGGGACAACGCCAGCTGATCTCGTTTGCCCGGGCCTTCCTGGCGAACCCGGCGGTACTCATCCTCGATGAGGCCACGTCGTCGCTGGACATTCCAAGCGAACGGCTCGTGCAGGAGGCGCTGCAGACCCTGCTGGCCGACCGCACGGCTGTGATCATCGCGCACCGCCTGTCGACGGTCGCGATCGCCGATCGGGTGCTCGTGATGGAACACGGCCGCATCGTGGAAGACGGCACCCCGTACGACCTCATCTCTGGAACCGGCCGCTTCGCGACCATGCACGCCGCCTGGCGCGACTCCTTGGTCTAGTGCACGCCCGACGGCGGTGTGGGAGTAGAACTTTCCGAGAATTGCCAGGCTGTAGATAATTCCGAAAATCCAAATTCGACGTTGCGTTGAGGTGATTTGAGCGGTGGACATGCCCTCAGGCTACTGGGCGCCCAAAGAAGGTGACATGCCGGGCCGGACGAAATGTCGTGGCCCAGAGAATGAATCCCACAAGCGGGACCTCCAGCGCACCAGAGCCACTGACGCTGTCGGCGGCGCGGCGGCCACGACATGTGCCTCCAGCGGAACCCCGTATGGGACGGCCGTGGCGAACGGTGCGTCCGGTACCGTCGGAAGGGTGTCAAGCGAGACGTTCTGGGGAGTGATCAGTGTTGGGTGAACCCTTGGTAGAACACGTAGGTGATGTTTGGTCCTGCGTGTCTGGATCTTTCTATCGTGCCGTAAACGCTGCGCATCAAGACGCGGCGCTTCTTGGTTCGCGTCTGGCCGGCAGGTACTCAGAACTGAATCAACGGACTCTGTACTTGAGCTCATCTCCCGAGGGAGTCGACGCGGCAACGATCGCCCATGCTCAGGGTCGTGTCGGCGAGCTGGTCTTGCTCAAATTTCACGTGGAGGCCCGTAACATCGTCGATCTCCGAGACCCGGCCGTGCTCCTTGTGGCCGGTGTCAACCTTGCAGACGCAGTCGCGCCTTGGCAGGACATTGTGAAAAACGGCGGCGAGCCGGCGTCGTGGAAGGTTCGCCGGCGGCTGGAGGGTCTCGGAGCGACTGGCCTCATCGATCCTTCTCGCAAGCGCCCTGGGCGTTGGCATCTCACGCTGTTCAGGTGGAACTCTGCGGATGCGCCACGCGTGGCTCTCGACTGACCTCCTCGACGCCGAGCGTCAGGGGAACCCCTTGCGGGAAATCGTGTCTGAACTTATGCGAGCCAGTTTGCAGAGGAGTCGAAAACCTCTTGAAGCTCGTTGATGAAGCGGGCGGCATGGAACCCGTCCGCGGAAGCGTGATGAATCTGCAAGGCGAACGGGAGCGTGACCTGCCCCGCCTGCTCGACGTACTTACCGAGAGTGAAGATAGGCAGGTAATGGTCGTGTCCATGGGCGATGTTCAGCTCGAATCCACTGAACGACAGCCAGGGCAGACTGGAGATGTCGAAGATGTTGTCTGGCACGTCGCCTTGACTGACAGCTGCTCCACGGGGCGGGAAAGTTTCTATGGTTCCCGCAGACGTTGAGCGTCTTTCCGGACAGGTCTGTGATGTAAGCAACTTTCGAGGAGAACATTATGAGCCCAACATCCGATTATCTGGACGATCTGCTGGACCGGTCCGCCCCACGCACGACGGTGATGACGGAGAGTGTCGCCGATGAACTGACCCGGCTTCACGTCGCGACCAGCGTCGAGACTGAGAGTGCGTCCCCAAGGCAGCGGTGGAGGCGGCCGGTGATCGCAGGACTGACGTTCGTGCTGCTTCTGGGTGGTGCTGCTACAGCAACCGCCGCGGCCCCCAATGGCTGGCTTCCCCGGGCACCAACATCGCCGTCAACGCCGACGGATCAACCGAACCAGCCGGCTACGGGACGGTGCACTACAACGCGGACGAAGACTACCAGCGGGCGGTGTCGATGATCGTCACAGCTGCTGTCAGCACTGAGCTCGCCAGCGAGGATATCTACGGAGCCCTCTCCAATCTCAGCTCCGCGGTACCTTCGGGCGTTTCGTGTGCGACATTGCTGTCTGTGCAGGAGTAAGTGCAAAGGTGTGGTCAGCTCAGGAAACGGTGGTTGGCAACGTGTCGGGTACCGCGATATCCGAGTGTGTCGTTGCCGTCAGATCGATGGCGTAGGTGCCGATGAGCGCGATGGCCGCGGGGTCGATGGCGCCACAGGCTGGCGCGGTGTTTTCACTTTTCATGACCCCAGCCAAACAGCCGGGGCCTGGCTCTGTCGTCCGCCTACGGGTTAGATCCACTCATCCTTTGGGAGGAATTTGCCGTAATTTGCCATTCACGCCACGTGGCGGGTTCTAGCGTTGGAATATGCATCCTGCTTCTAGTAATCATCGTTGGCTCGTCGAGCCGCTAATTGGCATCGCGCTCGTGTTGATCTGGGCTGTCGGGTTCAGCACACGCTTGGTGAGCTTCGTCCCGATGCGTGGAGAAATGATCGCGTATACAACTCCATACGCGTTCGTGCTCGTGGTTGGCTTCGCGGCCGCCATCGCGCTCTCCCGCGTTGCAACCGGCACTTCGCTCGTCCTGGTTGGTGTGCTTCTGGCTGCTCAGCTGCTCTTCTGGCCTGCTCGGTTCAGTGCGCTCAGTTGGTCGGCGTATCTTATGTTGCTCGTCTTCGCCACACTCGTCGGGTTCCATGCAGCCAAGCGGATGCGCATGATAGCGCCGTTCGTCTTAGCCCTCTACGCGGTCGGGGTCTCGGCTCTGCTGATCCTTCCCCGCTTCAGCGCAACCGGTATCGATGGTTTGCTCAACGGAAAGCACCTGTCAACGGTTGCACTGATCCCCGATCTTCTCGTTTGTGGCGGCGTGGCCGCGCTGATCACGTTCGGGTTCTGGTACCTCGGGGTTCGGCTCCGCTTGGTGAGCTCGGCGCTGCGGGCGAGCTGGGGTGACGCTGCGTCGCCGATTATGAACAGCGCCCAACGGGTGCTGCTTCCGCTGCGCCCCGTGCTAGAGCCAGCCGTCGCCGTCGCCTTCTACGTACTCTGGATTATTGCGGAAGCCGGTCGTTCCGGCGGTTCGCCATGGCCGTCGTTTCCCTTCACGCTTGGCCTTCTCGCTGCGTCGATCGCCGTCGCCCGAACCTATCCCCGCGTTGCGGTCGCGCTGCCTGGCGTTGTGCTTGCGATTCAACTCTTCGGAATTTCCGCCCGGTTCGGTTCGACGACCTGGCCGGTGTATTTCGCCGTGCTCGTCACCTGCTTGATCGTGAGTGCGACCGCAGATCGGCGCATCCGCTGGCTATCTCTGCCGATCGCGGCCGGGTATGTCGCCGTGATTACGACGCTTATGACTGTTCCCGCGCTGTCCGACGGCTACGGCTGGACGTCATGGGTCGGCGCTGGAAATTCGGGCGGTAACGTCATCAAAAGCTTCGCCGGTGTCCTCGTCGTCGGTCTACTCCTCATGGCAGCCGCCTGGTTCATCGGTTTTGGCCTTCGTGCATCGCAATTGAAGCGAGCCGCCGACGCGAAGCTCGGCGCAACCGTCGACGAACTCCGCTCGGCCGAGATCGACTTGATCGTCGCGAGCGAGCGCGACCGCATCGCCCAGGACGTACACGACATCATGGCGCATTCACTGGCCGTAATCATCGCGCAAGCCGACGGCGCACGTTTCATCGGCCCGCAACGGCCGGATGCGATCAGCGAATCCCTAGAACGAATCGCTGCATCCGCCCGCACGTCGCTGGCCGAGGTTCGAATGCTGATCGAGTCACTTGTCGAAGATCCTGACGGCCACTCGAATCCCACCCTCGAGAACCTGGACGATCTTGTCCAGCGGATGCGCGGGGCTGGCCTCACCATCACCGTCGACCGCTTCGGCGACCCCACCATGCTCACGTCTGGACAGCAACTGGCGGTGTACCGCATCGTGCAGGAGAGCCTGACGAACGCACTCAAACACGCAGGAGCCCAATCTTCTGCTCGGCTTACGCTCGACTGGCGCGGCCCAGGACTTGCCTTGACGGTCGCGTCTACCGGGGAGCCCCCGCAACACCCAGACTTGAACGTGCGCGGGCACGGGCACTGCCGCGGGCTCTATGGGATGCGCGAACGCGCACGTCTGGCCGGCGGCTGGCTGACCGCAGACGTGGACGATGAAGCACTGGGCGGCTACCTGGTCACTGCATTCGTGCCGACAGCGTGCGTTGTCGAACAGACAACCGAGGCGCCAACGGAAGCTGCCCTGTTGGCAGCAGAAGCAGGCTCGCGGTGAGAGCCATCCGAGTTGCGATTGCCGATGACCAGCAACTGTTCTGTTCTGGGATCCAGATGCTCATTGAGTCACAGCCCGACCTGCAGTTCGTCGGTGCCGCCTATGATGGAGAAGCCGCTATCGCTCTTGCTCGCCAGGCGCGCCCGGATGTCATGTTGATGGACATCCGGATGCCGCTGCTCGACGGCATTGAGGCGACTGCGCGCATCCTGGACGCCACCGATAAACCCGACAAACCCGACAAACCCGACATCGGTGAATGCAACTCCGACGACTGTGCCACCATTGTCGACGCGCAGCCAAAGGTAATCATGCTCACGACGTTCCAACGCGATGAAGCGGTCGTTCGCGCAATCCATGCGGGCGCAGACGGTTTCATAATGAAAGACACCACACCCGAGTTTGTACTCGCGTCGATCCGCACGGTCTACGCCGGGCACTCGGTTATCGCACCCACCGACACAGCCGACATTATCCGGGCACAGACATCCCAGCGACACAGGGAGCCAAGCGCCGAATCAATCTCAGCGCTCTCCGCACGCGAGAAAGAGGTCTTCCTATTCGCCGCGCGCGGCCTCAGCAACGCGGACATCGCCCAGGCTGCCTATATCAGCGAGGCGACGGTCAAGAGCCACATACGCAGCATCCTGGCGAAACTGTCACTCACCTCACGCGTGCAGATCGTCGCGCACGCCTACGAGAACGGGCTGCTGCGCTGAGTCGCGCCGACTCGAGGCACGGCAAAGTCGTCGCCTAGGTGTACTCGGCCATGACGTTAGTGACTTAAGGGGGTGAAAAAGGGAGGGCCTCCGGTGCTTAGTGGAGATGTTCAACGTCTCACTTCACAACGGAGGTCCTCGTGTCACACATTAATGCCCGGTTGAACGTTCGCGGAAGGGCTCTGCTGGTTGAAAGGGTTCTCGGCGGTCGTCCGGCCGCGCACGTCGCCAAGGAACTCGGCATCTCTCGGCAGTGCGCGTATCGGTGGGTGCGCCGCTACCGTGCCGAGGGTGTCGCGGGTCTCAGCGATCGGTCGTCGCGACTACACGTAATGCCAACACAAACCAGCCCGGACCGTGAAGCGGCCGTTCTGGAGGCGCGCACCCGCCTGCGCACCGGCCCGGCCCGCATCGCCGCCGACACCGGCGTTCCCGCACGGGCCGTGTCGAGAGTGCTGGCGCGCCACCACGTTCCGGCGCTTTGGGAATGCGATCCGCTGACCGGTGAAAAGATTCGCGCCACCCGCGCCACGGCGAACCGATATGAACGCGCCCGTCCGGGCGAGATGGTGCATATCGACGTCAAGAAGCTCGGACGCATCCCCGACGGCGGAGGCTGGCGAGCTCAGCCCGGCCAAACCCGCACCAACCACACCGCCGGCCACGTTCGGGTCGGCTACGACTACGTACACGCCGTCATCGACGACCGCACCCGCCTCGCCTACGCCGAGGTCCACCCCGACGAAAAGGGCGTCACCGCCGCCGGTGTCCTCCTCCGCGCGGCCGCGTTCTTCGCCAGCTGTGGCATCCCGACGATTGAACGCGTCCTCTTCGACAACGCCTTCGCCTACCGAAAATCCCGCGCTTTCAAGGACGCCGTGACGACCCTCGGCGCGCAGCAGCGCTTCATCAAACCGCACTGCCCCTGGACCAATGGAAAAGTCGAACGCTTCAACCGCACACTCCAAGCCGAATGGGCCTACCGACAGGTATTCACCAACAGCGCTGAGCGCACCCACGCCCTTGACCCGTGGCTCAAGTGCTACAACACTGAACGTATCCACACGGGCATCGGATCCACCCCGCTCCAGCGAGTGTCACCAACCTGATGACCGGGTACACCTAGGCCAACGACGAGCCTGGGAACGCTGCCCGCAAGCTGGACGCCCACAGGAACACGCGAACGGCCGATCGACGGGTCCTGCTCCGTTCCCGTAAGTTGAACCCCCTGCGGGACGGTAAGGCCTCGGTCTCTCGTTCCTTCGGCGGAGAGGGATCCTCCAGAGGGAAGAAAGCCTCGCCCCTGTGCGTCGAAGCGCTGCTGCGGCATCTACTGTCAAAGCATGACGAAGATTCGTGCACAGTTGGTCCGTTTCCGTGAGCCAGCGCTCGGGGCGTTGTGCTTCACTGCGTGGTTTGTGCAGTCGTCAAATCGCATTGTCGGGTACGTGCCGTCGCGAACGGACACGTTCCTGACGAATCCGTACGCGGTGTTGATTGCGGCAGGATTCGGACTGGCCATCGCGCTCTGCCGGGTTCGACCCGGCACCGCGCTGTCATTAACTGGGGGACTGCTGGTCTTGCAACTCCTGTTTTGGCCGGCGCGCTTCAGCCAGGTCAGCTGGGTTGCCTATCTTGCCCTTGTTCTTCTTGTTGTTGGCATCAGCGCCTTTAGCCGGGTCAACACACGCCGGGTACTGCTGGGCCTGTCAATCGTTTGCAGTATTGCCGTGAGCGCATTGCTAAACGTCCCGTTCCTGTCAATGTCCGGCGTGTGGGGCACCATCAACGGCAAGGAAGCGGCCAGCATCGAAGTCGTTCAAGGATTCGTCACCTGGTCGGTGGTGGGCATTCTGCTGACGCTGGGTGCCTGGCATATCGGATCGCGACTTCGAGTACCAGCCATGCGTCCCGAAGAGGAATCATCCGGCGAACTTCCCACGGGTGCGGCCGCGGCCGACACAGAGATCTACGCCTCTGATCCCGATCGCCCGCACCCAGGTTCCGCTGGATGGGATTCGATCGCCGCCCTATCGTCGCGCGAACGGGAAATATTCCTTTTGCCTGCCCGGGGGCTGAGCCACAGCGATATCGCCCACAGCGCTCACATCGGTGAGTCAACGGTCAAAACTCACCTCAGCAGCATCCTCACCAAACTTGGATTCACTTTCCGAGCACAAATCGTCGCTCACGCTTACCAAAGCGGGCTGCTGCGCTGATCGCGGGGCATCGACATCCCAATTCTGTCCCACGCCCGCCCCGGTCTGCAGTGGAACGCAACGTTCGCGATAGACGGGACGTCCGCAAGGGGAACGGTGGATTCAACCGGTCGTTGCAACGATGGGTTTTTCTGGCTCTGGTAATAGTCGTTGCATGGCTTGAGCGGGTGTGATGCCG